>NZ_JACJEF010000010.1:0-146720 GCF_014163935.1 Pseudoalteromonas sp. SR41-7
GCCTGGTGATAACATCAAGATGACAGTAACTCTAATCGCACCAATCGCGATGGATGAAGGTCTTCGTTTTGCTATCCGTGAAGGTGGTCGTACTGTAGGTGCTGGTGTTGTAGCAACTATCGTAGAGTAATAATTAACTTTTAAGTTAATTGTTAGAAAAAGGTCACTCAGGTGGCCTTTTTAATGCCTGAAGAAAAGTGTCATATGAAGGTGGTGCTCTTACCTTAGGCGTAGGTACTTTGTAGCAACAGTCAAAGAGTAATAATTAACTTTTAAGTTAATTGTTAGAAAAAGGTCACTCAGGTGGCCTTTTTTAATGCCTGAAGAAAAGTGATTTGCTCCTAGGTATAGAATTATTGCCGTAGCTTGGGTTGAGTTTTACGAAATCCGAGGGGAAAATAGTACCGAAGATAACTGTGCTGTTAAATATAAAAAAGCACGGCTAGGCCGCGCTTATATTGAGTTAGCTCTTGGTCTTTTAGCCAATTACTAATATATGATAAAAGCTTTAGTGTTTCTTCGCATACTCTTGCGCTTGTTTTAACACTCTTAATAAATTGCCACTTAAAATCTTTTTAATATCTTTGTCGCTGTAATCTCTATCCATTAAACCTTGGATAAGATTTGGGTAGCTAGATACATCTTTTAAGCCGATAGGTAATGAATCGCCAACTCCATCATAATCAGAGCCAATACCTACATAATCAATACCAATTAGCTCAACTACGTGATCAATATGGTCAAGTACTTGCTCAAGACTTGCAAATGGATACGGATTTTTAGCACGGTACGCAGCATCAAAATCTTTACTTAACTTAGTGCCTTCTTTTTTAGCTGACTCTTTTGTACTTTTTAATTGCTTGCCCCAACTACCTGCTTTAGCGGTAACAAAGCTTGATCCAAAGTTGATTTGAATAACGCCGCCATTTTCTTTAAGTGCTAATAACATATCGTCATTCATATTACGCTCAAAGCCAGGCGTGTATTTACGAAGTGATGAATGAGAGGCAATTACTGGCGTTTTAGAGAGCTCCATAACCTGATAAAACGCATCATCAGAAATATGCGATACGTCAATTAGCATGCCTATATTATTCATTTCAGTGACAAGCTTTTTACCAAATGGGCTTAAGCCTTTCCATTTACGGCGTATATCGTAAGACGAATCCGAAATATGGTTGCTTTGCGAGTGTGCTAGCGTGATGTAACGAATGCCACGGTCGTAAAAGTGCTGAAGGTTTTTCATATCACCTTCGATTGGAGAGCCATTTTCCATCCCCATGGCTATAGACAGCTTACCTTGTTTAAATTGCTCTTCAATATCAGAGCTTGAGCTCGCAATAGCAAACTTATCGGGTGCGCGCTGGACTATGGCTTCCATACTATCAATCATTTGATTGGCTAGCTGGTAGCTTTTTCCTTTACCCTCAAACTCTAAATGCGCAGGAATATAAATCGACATAAATGGGGCGTTTAAACCGCCTTTTACAGCGCGAGGATAGTCAAAATCGCCATCACTAGTTGCTTTGGTTACATCAACCCAGCTTTCGTGAATTCGATAAGGTACGTCAATATGGGTATCAATTAAAATGGTATCTTTAGCGAGTTTAATTGCCTTATCAGATGCTGTTATTGTTTGTTCTGCTTGGGCTTGGCTAGTTAAAGCTAGTGATATGGCTACCACTAGAGTGCTGAGTTTTATCATGTTTTGGCTCTTTGGGTAAAAAGCCATTGTGTACGTTCAATTCAAAAGTTACAAGTACTACGCCCTAATCAAACGACTGTGCTTGATGCTCTTCACTTTGCAGCGCTTTAAACTCACCTTTTGAAATTATAGTTACAGACTCGTGTAATTCTGAGAAAAACACCATCGCTTCGCCATTTTTAAGCTGCAGCTTTACTTGGCTTACTTTAGATTCGATGCTTGCTTCTACTTCACCATAATCGGTACCTTCGCGTAATACGTAGCTTTCGATTAAGTTATAAAGAGTGTCTTGATCGAGTTGTTCAAAAGGGATAATCATTACTACTTGTTACTCGCTTTATTTGATACGTGCTGGCTAAAATAATGAGGGACGGCTTTTTCTAACCAAAATATAGGTTTAAAGGGATTTTTACCGCTAATAAAACCAACATGCCCGCCCTTGTCAGAGATGCGCAGCGTAACATGCTCACTTACGTCTTGCCTACTCGGTACGGCTTTAATTGAGAGCATAGGGTCGTCTTTGGAATGAATAATAAGTGTGGGCACAGCGATATCTTTCAAGTACGGCATAGCACTGGCTTTACGGTAGTAATCGTGTGCGTTTTCAAAACCGTGTAGAGGGGCTGTTAACTGATTATCAAACTCTAATAAATCGTCAATTTTCATTAACTGTTTTGGGGTTAATGAAATTTGCTGCTTAATTTGTGGCAGCTTTCGCTGCATTGATTTTTTCATCCGATCGAGCAGATATTTTTGGTAAATTTTACCTAAGCTTTTACGAATAACATCGCTCGATGACGACAAATCATAAGGAGCAGATACCACCGCTGCTGCACTTAATGGGCATTTTTCGCGTTCTTCACCTAAGTATTTGGCAAGTACATTACCGCCCAATGAAAAACCAACAGCGACCATAGTGCGCTTAGGAAATTGCAGCTTTAAGTGATTTATAAAAAAAGCTAAATCGGCGGTGTCACCGCTGTGATAAGCACGTGGTAGGCGATTTACTTCGGTTGAGCAATTTCTAAAGTGCATAAGCACAACTGCATAACCTTGTTTTTTTAATGCCTTCATCATGCCTTTGGCATAAAAGCTATTTATATTGCCCTCAAGGCCATGTAAAACAACAGCAAGTGGTGCGGTTTCATTATGTGGAAGTGACCATGCAAGCTCAATAAAGTCACCATCAGGTGTATCAAGTTGCTCAAGTTCGTAGGACGTATTGTGAAATGGGCGGAAAAAACGCGGCATTATGGTCTGAACGTGACGATTGGTCATCCACCATGCTGGTTTGAACTGAGAGATCATGTTTGTACTACGCACTTTGTATTAAACGAAAAGCTAGTGTATCAAATTTTTCGCTTCAGAAAATAAAAAGCGCCTAACTAGTAAACTAATAAGGCGCTTTAGTGCGTCGTGCTTAATTTTGTTCGGGAATTTCTGCATCATGTATTTTTTTCAAAAAGAAAAAAGCAAAAAAGATACACAAAGAAACAACGATGGTTAAAAACCCAAAAGACATAAATAAAACTGGATCTGTAAAAAAGTCTCTAAAGAATACGTTCATGAGTTGCTCCCCTCGTTGTTGATGGGTTAATCATAAGCGGTGTTTGCAGGTCGCAACGTGATCGAGATCAAGTTATTTTTCTAAGCAGGTGTAGGAGTGAAGCTAAGTTGATTTAGATCATGTTTTAAGGGTTGGTAAGTTATTACCACTGAGAGCTAAGAGAGTTTTCTCTTAAAATAGTAAGCTGATCGTAACTCATTTTTTTTCACTTTATCTAAAAGCGTAGCGCTTTAAACTTTTTTGAGTAAGCCACTTAAAGATTTTTTGCACAAAGAGAAAAGAATGAGAAGTAAATGCGGGGAGATCAATGAACTACTTGAGCTGTACTAGCTCAGACTTGATCTGACAGTTACCCATTTTCACCTGGGTAATTTAGTTTGTTTTCCTCTAAAAGCGAAGCGCCTCTTAACCTCTTTGTGAATAAATCACTTAAAGGTTTTTTGCACAAAGAAAAGAGAATGAGCAGTGGAAGAGGGCACAAAAAGTAGCAGCCTAAGTGGCTTTCACATATAGCTCAATATTGTTTGGCTCTGTATGTTTGACTAATTCAAACTCATTTATTGCTGAAATCAACATATGTTGCTGTTGTTTTTCAAGCTTCAGCTCTGCGTTTAGCAACTCTTCGCGTATTGTGGCGTAATCACTTATTGTATTCTGATTAGCTTTTAAATAGCTGCGTGCGGCGCGCAGAGGCTGTAATGCGTGAGTATCAAAATCACTAGTTACATTTATTAACTCATTTAGCTGTTGGGTATTAATACTTAAATTTAATGAGTCTAAATAAAGCAGTAATAAGCATAAATTAACGTTTTTTCCTTGCTGGTTTTGTAGTGCCAGCAAGGTTGTTTGTTGATCAGGCTTTGCGTACAAAGTGCACGCAAATTGCCAAAAATGGTCGCTATTGAGCAAGTTCATCGGCGAATGCCTGCTCTTTTTCTTCCATTTCTTCAAGTGCCATAAGTAACTCTTCTTCAACGTCGTTAAGTTTAGGCGTAAGGGTTGCTTGCTTGGCTAATAACTCTTTAAGCTTGGCTTTGTTGTCGTCGTTGTAGAGTTCGTTATCACCTAAGGTCACTTCAACTTCACTTAACTCGGCGGTGAATTTATCGAGTTGCTTTTCAAGCTTTTCAATTTGCTTTTTAAGTGGTTGAGTGGCCTTTCTAAACTCAGCCTCTAGGCGTTTTTGCTCTTTACGGTTAACACCTGGATTTGCTTTAGGCTCGTCGCTTTGCTGCGCTTTAACCGCTTCTTTATTGGCATTGAGTAACCACTGGTAATACGCATCTAAGTCGTAACCAAACTGGGTTACTTTGCCGTCATCTACTAAGTAAAACTCATCGGCGGTATTTTTAAGCATGTGGCGGTCGTGTGATACGGTAACCATAGCGCCTTCAAAGCCTTGCAGTGCCATAACAAGTGCATGGCGCATTTCTAAATCAAGGTGGTTAGTTGGCTCATCGAGTAGTAATAAGTTTGGCTTTTGATATACCAACATGGCAAGTACTAAACGTGCTTTTTCGCCGCCCGAAAAAGGGGCTACAGGCTCAAGTGCTTTATCGCCAATAAAGGCGAAACCACCTAAAAAGTCACGTAGTGATTGCTCAGTGGCTTTTGGGTCGAGGCGTTGTAAGTGCATTATTGCACTGGCTTTTAAATCAAGAGATTCAAGTTGATGCTGCGCAAAGTAACCAATATTTAATCCGTGATGCTGAACAACTTCGCCCGCTTGCGGCTCTAAATCACCAGAAAGCAGTTTAATTAACGTTGATTTACCTGCGCCATTTCGACCAAGTAAAGCAATTCGGCTACCTGGTACAAGGTTTAGCTCTATATTATTTAAAATGGTGACGTCACCATAACCCGCTTTGGCTTTATCTATTGTCATTAGTGGGTTTGGTAATGCTTTTGGCTCTGCAAACTCAAAGTTAAATGGCGAGTCGGCATGTGCCGGCGCTAGTTTTTCCATGCGTTCAAGTGCTTTCACACGGCTTTGTGCTTGTTTAGCTTTACTGGCTTTTGCTTTAAAGCGCGTTATAAACTGCTCAAGGTGGGCAATTTGATCTTGTTGCTTATCAAACATTGCTTGTTGTTGTAGTAAGCGCTCTGCTTTTTGGCGCTCAAACTGCGAGTAGTTACCTTTGTACACGTTGATAAGTTGCTTATCTACATGCCAAATTTGATCAACCACCGCATCTAAAAACTCACGGTCATGCGATATAAGTACAAGGGTGCCGGTATAAGCACGCAAAAAGCGTTCAAGCCAATAAACGGCATCTAAATCAAGGTGGTTTGTTGGCTCATCGAGAAGTAGTAAATCGGCGTTGCGTATTAATGCTTGGGCAAGGTTTAAACGCATACGCCAACCACCCGAAAACGAGCTTACAGGATTTTCTATAAGGTTATTAGCAAAGCCTAAGCCGTGTAATAGCTCACCTGCGGTTGATTCAATGCTATAGCCTTTAATGTTTTCAAGCTGAATATGTACTTTAGCTTGTGTGTCGCCATCGTTGTTTTTCTCGGCCTCACGCAGTGCTATACGCATTGCGTAGTATTCTGGGTGGCCTTGAAGTACATAATCAATCGCGCTTATTTCAAGGGCAGGTGTCTCTTGCTTAACAGAGGCGATAGACCAATCTTTTGGAATGCTGCAGTTACCGGCATCTAGTTGTAGTTCTGATTTTAGTAAACCAAATAACGTTGATTTTCCACAGCCATTAGCGCCAACAAGGCCTACTTTGTGTTCTGGGAATAACGTAGCTGATGCGTTTTTTAATAAGGCTTTACCGCCACGAAGTAGTTCTATTTCTGAGATTTGGATCATGAATGCGTTACTTTGCTGTGCCCTTGTTAAGTTGGCGCTATCATAACATAGAACTTAATGCTCTTATCAAGCGTATCAACAAGTGAAGTTATACGATAAAATGACAACAGTTCAAACCACAGGAAAAATGTTGTGAGACAAAAGAAGCGATTTATTGCTGGAGCATCGTGCCCTGACTGCAAAGCCATGGATACTATGATGCTATACAGAGAACATGATGTTGAAAAAGTAGAGTGTGTTGAGTGTGGTCATAAAATGGCGCAACCTGATAACGCTGTTCAGGCGTCTACTCGCCAATTTGAACAAGTAATTGGTGTATTTAAACCGGGCGACTAACCCGGTTTTTTATTGCCTAATGTTTACCGGTTTTAGTAATGCGGTGGGGGCGGCTCAGGTACTTCAGACATCATAGACGATGATGACTGCGACTCTTTAATTTTCTCTGCTAGCAGCTCGGTTTGGCGTTTCATTTTTGCTAACAGCTGTTGGTGCACTTTTATTTCATCATTTAAGACTTCAATCGTTTCGTCTTGAAAAGCCACTTTGGCTTCAAGTTCCATTAAGCGATGTTCAATTGTGTTCATTATTCTCTCGTATAATAAATCGCTCTGCGATCCCGCTGGAGCTTTCGGTTAACAACGACTTACCGTTATCTGTAAATGTCACATCTAGCACCACCGCCGATTTAGGCTTACTGCCTTCGCGCGGGGTAACCTGCCAAGTTTGAATTTTTTCACCGCTTGGTATTTGCCACAAATCTACGCGCTTATTTGGCGAGCCGGTTGCAAGCAAAGTGCCTTGTTCGTTAAAACGCACAGCAGTAAAAATTTTCTGACGCGCAATATACTTCAGTTTACTCACAAGATCACCTGTAGTCAGCTTCCATACATTTGCTTGTGCCATACTATCGGCCGTAAACGCATAGCGACCTTGTGGATCGAGCGTCACTTGGGTAACACGCGTTGGGTGATTAAAACGATGAATTACTTGTCCGGTACGTGTATCCCAAAAGTAAGCAACATAATCGTTAGAACCACTTAAGGCAAAGCGTCCGTTAGGTGACAGGTCAACGGTGTTAACTTTATCTTGATGACCTAAAAACTCAATACGACGCCCAGTTTCTAGGTTTACAAATACGACAACGCCGTCGCTACGGCCGTATAAAACACTACGGCCTTGATTGCTAATAGCAATATCGCGAATACTGGCTTTTTGTATTTTGTAATAACCTTTATTTTTGCCTGTGGTTATATCCCACACAGCAAATGTGGTTTTTTCGGCGGTAACTGCCACGCTGTTATCAAAAGCAATGGCAACAGCGTACACTAGGCTGTCTTGTGACTGCTGCTGAAACCATTGGTATTTTAGCACTTGCTGTTGATTATCCCACAGGGCGACCCCATGGTTGATAGAGGAGATCAAACTGTATTTACCATCGTTTGAAACTGTTGATGAAAACGCACCTTGTGCAGCATGTTCGTAACTTGCAACAGCGTGTTGTTTTTTATCGGTACAGGCGATGGCTAAAAAACAGCTAAATACGATTAAAAAAGTACGAAATATCGACATATTACAGGTATTTCCCCTTAACTCTTAGTGACTGAGAGGTTAGACTAGGACGCGTTAAATGCCTAGGTTGTTTGTCTAATCACTGGATATGTTTTTAGTTTAGCTAACAATATGGAATTTAGTCATTAAACAAGCAGCCTATCATGTGGGCCGTTAATCTTTCACTAGTAATAATACATTAAAATGACAACTGCAAAGTGTGTCGGAGATTTAAAATGAAAAAGACGATTAGATTGTCATTGATTGCAGCGTCAGTTTTAGCGCTTACAGCTTGTAATCAAGAAGCAAAAAAAGAACAAGCTGAAGTTAAATTAGACACTGTAGAACAGCAACAAGCATATGGTATTGGTGCATCTGTAGGTAACTTTTTAAATAAAGACTTAGCAGACAAAACAGAAATTGGTATTGAACTAGACCAAGCACTTTTAATTCGTGGTTTTGAAGATGCGCTTGCTGGCAATGCAAAAATTGACGAAGAAAAAATTCGCGAAGTATTAACTGCACTAGATACATCAGTACGTACTAAGCAAGAAGAAAAAGCTAAAGTAGAGTCTGAAAAAAGTAAAGAAGCAGGCGCTAAATACCTAGCTGACAACGCTAAAAAAGAAGGCGTTACAGTAACTGAGTCGGGTCTACAGTACGAAGTACTTAGCGAAGGCGATGGCGAAAAGCCAGTGGCAACTGATGTAGTTAAAGTACACTACAAAGGGACTTTATTAGACGGTACTGAGTTTGATAGCTCATATGCGCGTAACGAACCGACAACTTTCCCTCTTAACCGCGTAATTGCGGGTTGGACTGAAGGTTTACAACTTATGTCAGTGGGTTCTAAGTACAAGTTCACTATTCCTTCAGAACTTGCTTACGGTGACCGTGACTTAGGTAAGATTCCAGCTAATTCAACACTTGTATTTGAAGTTGAATTACTTGAAATTCAAAATGAAGAAGCACCAGCACAATAATAAGCTTATTGTGTAAATGCAAAAAGGGACCTTAGGTCCCTTTTTTAATATGCGTAAATAACATATTAGTTTGCGTGATTAGAAAACAAGTTATCAATAAGCTCATCTTCAAGTGCAAAACGAGCTTCTAATGCCTCACCAATAACAGATAAGTCATTATCAAAATCTTTCAATAAGTCTTCTTTATCTACTTCTGCGTACTTATCATTAAAATCTAACGCCACATCGGTTGTGCTAGAAATACGCGGGTAAATAGAGTTTGCAAGCTCTTGGCTTTGTAAGCCCTTTTTTTCGCATGCTTTTGCTATATCGTCATATACTTCAAAATGGCCTGCAGATAGGTAATCCATTAAAAGCTGGCAAAATGATTCAATTAGTTTTGGCTCTGGCAATGCTTGATCTTGCTTTTCGTATGGCGTAAAGCCTGCAATTTTGCAGTAAAGTACAATAAGTTCTTGGCGTTCGTTTAGCCATTTATCAATTACTGTGTGGCTACCACCCCATTTCTGTTGAGCTTTTTCTACACGCGTCAGCATAACTGTTCTCCTAGCTGGGTTGGTTTTTAATTTAAAATATAATAAGTTTATGTACATCAAGATATATTTAATTTGCGCGTATATCAACAAGTAAAGTTGAGCTACTTTGAGGGTTGTACCTTTTTATATAAACCGAGGCGAGGGATTTTATTTTAGGCAAGAAAAAACCACCAGTTACGGTGGTCTAATTTCTTTCAGTGACTTGTTATAACAAGCTTTCTTATTTTTATGAGATGATTTTTATTGTTATTATTTTAAAACATTTATTTTTATTGTTTTAAGATTTTTATTATTGTTTTTGTTAACGCGGGACAAACAATAACAAGGTTTTTGTAATGTTGCAAACATATTAATAAAAAGTTTTAAATGTTATTTATTTTTGTTTATTTTATAGTCAAAATGGATTAAAAAACTCTATTCTATTGATCTACCTCTAGGTAAAGCTGTTTTCGTCCCTAAGCAATAGAGGGTCGGAGAATATGGTGGTACAATCTTGCACAATTTATACAAGTCTTAGGATCATTTACGCCATGAGCGAATTAAAAAACGACCGTTATTTACGTGCACTTGCAAAACAACCTGTTGATGTAACTCCGGTATGGATGATGCGCCAAGCAGGACGCTATTTACCAGAGTATCGCGCTACACGTGCACAAGCGGGCGATTTTATGAGCCTGTGCCGTAATGCTGAGCTTGCATGTGAAGTAACACTGCAGCCACTACGTCGCTACCCGTTAGATGCCGCTATATTATTTAGTGATATTTTAACGATTCCAGATGCGATGGGTTTAGGTCTTTACTTTGAAACTGGCGAAGGCCCTAAGTTCGAACGTCCTATTTCATCTCTTGCTGATGTTAAAAAAATTCCAAAGTTAGACCCTACAGACGAGCTTGGCTACGTAATGAACGCAGTAAGCACTATTCGTCGTGAACTTAAAGGTGAAGTACCACTTATTGGTTTTTCTGGTTCACCTTGGACACTAGCAACTTATATGGTTGAAGGCGGTAGCAGCAAAGTATTTGGTAAAATCAAAAAAATGGCGTTTGCAGAGCCCCAAACACTTCATTTATTACTAGATAAGCTAGCTGATTCAGTTATTGATTACTTAAATGCTCAAATTAAAGCAGGCGCGCAATCGCTAATGGTATTTGACTCATGGGGTGGTGTATTAAGCCCGCGCGATTACAATGAGTTTTCATTACAATACATGCATAAAATTGTAGATGGCTTAATTCGTGAGTACGACGGTCGTAAAGTACCGGTTACTTTGTTCACTAAAAATGGTGGTCAATGGATTGAAGCTATTGCAGCAACAGGCTGTGATGCAATCGGTCTTGATTGGACTATTAATATCAGCGACGCTAAGCGCCGCGTGGGTGATAAAGTTGCTCTACAAGGTAATATGGACCCATCTATGTTACACGGTACACCAGAGCGTATTCGCCAAGAAGTCGGCACTATTTTAGAAGACTTTGGTACAGGCAATGGCCACGTGTTTAACTTAGGCCACGGCATTACACCAGATGTAGACCCTGAAAATGCTGGCGTATTTATTAATGCAGTACATGAGCTAAGTGCTAAGTACCATAAGTAATAGTCACTTAAACGAGCTTTAAAACTGTTTAAAAGTAAAAAACCCGCTAAGTTGCGGGTTTTTTGTTACCTATTTATAAAGGCTTTTAAAACTACTTATTTAAATAAGCGATTTAAGCCATTTAATGCCGCAACACGGTAGGCTTCAGCCATGGTCGGGTAGTTAAATGTGGTATTTACAAAGTAGTCGATATTATTGCCACCATTTTTTTGTTCCATAATAGCTTGGCCAATGTGAACAATTTCAGAGGCACGTTCGCCAAAACAATGTACGCCAAGTACTTCTTTGGTTTCGGTGTGGAATAATATTTTTAAACTACCTACTTCAGTACCAGCAATTTGCGCGCGAGCCAAATGCTTAAACTGAGCACGGCCAACTTCATACGGTACTTTAGCGGCTGTAAGCTCTTGCTCGGTTTTACCTACTGAGCTCATTTCTGGAATGGTATAAATACCAGCCGGAATATCAACAATCAGCCTGTCATCGCAGTTACCACATGCAATTGCATCAGCAGCTATACGACCTTGGTCAAACGCAGCACTTGCAAGGCTTGGATAGCCAATTACATCACCTACAGCGTAAACGTTATCAATTTCTGTTTGGTATGTTTCGTTAACTTTTAATTGACCACGGCTATCGGCTTTTAAGCCAATGGCTTCAAGATTTAGTGTGTCAGTGTTACCAGTACGACCATTAGCAAATAAAATACAGTCAGCTTTTACGCGTTTACCTGATTTTAAATGCATTATAACGCAGTCGTCACGCGTCTCAATTCGGTCAAACTCTTCGTTATGGCGAATAACAATACCGCTATTCCAAAAGTGATAGCTAAGTGCGTCAGATATTTCTGCATCCATAAAAGCAAGTAGTCGATCGCGTGTATTAACCAAATCAACTTTAGCGCCTAAACCTTTAAATATTGACGCGTACTCACAACCAATTACACCTGCACCATAAATCAGTACACGATGAGGGTCATGCTCAAGGCCAAGTATTGTGTCACTTTCGTAAATACGAGAATGCGTAAAATCTACCTCTGGTGGGCGATAAGGGCGTGAACCCGTTGCAATAACAATCGTTTTAGCAGTCAGTCGCTCAGTTGAACCATCATTTCGTTTTACTTCAATTGTGTGCTTATCTACAAAGCTCGCATCACCTTGAAACATATGAATGCGGTTACGATCGTAAAAGCTACTACGTAAATTAGATTGCTTAGAAATAACAGAACTTGCGTGACGTAAAATATCAGGAAATGTTAAGCGGCTAGGGCGCTCACCAACATTAAATAACGGATTTGCTTTGTATTCAATATAGCGGCTAACAGAGTGGCGAAGCGCTTTTGAAGGAATTGTTCCCCAATGTACACAACCGCCACCAACTGATTCTTGGCGTTCAATAACAGCTACTTTTTTATCGTTTTTTGAAAGGTTCATGGCGGTACCTTCACCGCCAGGACCCGTGCCAATAATTATTGCATCATATTGGTATGTCACGGGTACTTTTTTTTGTTCTGGTTGTTTGGCCACAGCCACTCCTAAATTAATTAAAAGAGGCTTTTAATAACCTCGCATTAAGTGCTAGCCATGCCTGTTTTTGATTTTCCCAGGCGGCTTCCAACTCATGGTATTGTGCCATTAATGCTGAGCGTTCACACTGCTTTGCCATGTTATTTTTTTTAACTTCTAACACTTGTTTTTGTAGTGAACAATAATTTTGCAGTTTTTTCAGCAGTAAATCGTACTCTTGTTGTAATAATGTAATCTTATCTTGTGCTAAAGGCAATTTTGCAAGGCGCGTTTGCGTTTTGCTCATGAGCGTTTCGGCCTTC
Source organism: Pseudoalteromonas sp. SR41-7 (assembly GCF_014163935.1). NCBI lineage: Bacteria > Pseudomonadati > Pseudomonadota > Gammaproteobacteria > Alteromonadales > Pseudoalteromonadaceae > Pseudoalteromonas > Pseudoalteromonas sp. SR41-7. The sequence goes on from NZ_JACJEF010000010.1 coordinate 12,584, forward strand.
GCTTTTTCGATACGTTCAACAGGAGTACGCTTTAATTTATTGGCTAAACCTACAGCTGCTAAAGAGCGGATCATCCATTTTGTTGGGTCGTAATGAAACCATTTAATACCGTTACGGTAGTCGCTTGCAAAAATATGGTGGAAGTTATGGTACCCCTCACCGTATGTAAATAACGCTAAAAAGCCGTTATCACGTGCCGTATTTTTTTCGGTGTATGGGCGAGAGCCCCAAATATGTGCAACTGAGTTTATAAAAAAGGTAAAGTGTTGACTCAGTACTAAGCGTAGTAAACCTGCAAGAATTAACATCCCCCACACATCACCAACCAATAAACCAATTGCTAGAGGCAAGCCTACGTTCATAGCAATCACAAGCTTTAAGTAATGTTTGTGTTGCCACATAACTATTTTATTGCGCTGTAAATCACGACAATTACTATAATCACCGTAGCTATCGCCTTGGTAGTCACGTAACATCCATCCGATATGGCTATACCAAAAACCATTGGTCGCCGCGTAAGGGTCTTTTATTGGGTCGTCAACTTGACCGTGATGTATACGGTGATCGCTACTCCAATGCAATGCACTGTTTTGCAGCGCAAAAGCACCGCCAAGCGCAAAAATAAATTCAACTGCAGGGTGTGCGTTATAGGTTTTATGTGCCCATAATCGATGGTAGCCGGCAGTAATTGATAAGCCCGCATAAAACATGCAGGCTACAAAAGCAATCCAATGCGCGCTGGTAAATCCGTAGCTAATGGCGTACCAAGGTACAAGTGTGGCAGCCGCCAAAAAGGTTAGGCTAAAAAATAGGACGTTTGTCCAAATAATCGGTGGTTTATTCATAATTCTCAATCTCAGCGTACAACTGTAAGCTAAAATAGTATTTCAAACTCTCGTCGTCAAGTATTAGACTGTACAATTGAGCTAATATCACTAAATATTCATATAAAATAATTCAGGGAGCTGTTGATGTCGGGTGTTAGAGCACAACAGAAACAAAAAACACGACAGGCGTTAATTCAAGCGGCATTTAATCAGCTGAGTGCTGATCATAGTTTTTCGAATTTAAGTTTACGCGAAGTAGCACGAGAAGCTGGTATTGCCCCAACTTCTTTTTATCGTCATTTTAAAGACATGGATGAGCTAGGTTTAACCATGGTAGACGAAGCCGGTTTAACCCTTCGCCAACTAATGCGTCAAGCTCGTAGACGAATAGCGAACGATGGCGGCAGTGTTATAAATACCTCAGTGGTTACTTTTATGGAGTTTATTGATAACTCAAGTAACCAATTTAGATTATTACTACGAGAACGCTCCGGGACTTCTAAAGCATTTAGAGCCGCTGTAGCCCGCGAGGTAAAGCATTTTATTTTAGAGCTGGCTCATTATTTAGAAAGTGAAACTAAATGTAATGCTATGCATGCCTATATTCAGGCGGAATCTATGGTAACACTCGTATTTAATGCGGGTGCAGAAGCGCTCGATATAGAAGGATTGCAACGCGACGAATTGATTGAGCGCGTTATTTGGCAGCTGCGTTATATTACTCGTGGAGCCGGGCATTACGTAAGAGAAACGAGTAAAGAAGCATAGCTTAAAAAAATTGTAAAAAGTTAATATAAGCACGGTATATTGCAGTGCTTATTAATTTAAGCGTCACTAGTCATGTATTTGTTATTTTAATTCTTAATAGGTGCCTTGGTTGAATTAAAAAACCCAATTGAATCGTTTTTAAATCTGTTTTGTGGAATTTTTATGCTTGCTTCCGTCGCTTTGTAATGTTAAAAATAGGCTTCACTGAACACACACACAAGAAAACAAGATGCATATTATTCGTTTAATTACACTAAAACTTAACCTCTTACTGCTATGGTCAGTGAGCGGGGATTAGTGTGTTTGCATCGAGTTGAACACTAAAAACCCCGCAATTGCGGGGTTTTTTTTATCTCGCGGCTGGGATTAATTGAAATTTGGGTAACATAGGAATGAGGGGCAGTTATGCAAGAGCAAGATAAAGTATGGATTTTTGATACCACCTTACGTGATGGCGAACAGGCGCTTAAAGCAAGCCTTACTGAAGATGATAAAATTCAATTAGCGCATACAATTAGCCGCTTGAATGTGGATGTGATGGAAGTGGGTTTTCCAGTTTCGAGCCCTGCTGATTTTCGCTCGGTGCAACGTATTGCAACCGAAGTAAAAGGCCCGATTATTTGTGGTTTAGCACGCTCAGTTGCTAAAGACATTGAGGCCTGTGGCGAAGCACTTCGCACAGCACAACAAAGCCGTATTCATACTTTTATTGCTACAAGCCCTTTGCACCTTGAACATAAATTACGTATGAGCCTAGATGATGCAACGGCAATGGCTGTTAAATCAATTAAATTGGCGCGTAACTATACTGATGATGTTGAATTTTCGTGTGAAGATGCTGGTCGTACGCCGCATTGGGATTTATGTAAAATTGTTGAGCAGGCAATTAACGCCGGTGCCTCTACTATTAACTTGCCAGATACCGTTGGTTTTGTAACGCCAGATGAGTACGCCGCGATGATCCGCCATTTAATGAATAATGTGCCAAATATTGATAAAGCGCGCTTAAGTGTGCATTGCCACAACGATTTAGGTTTAGCAGTAGCAAACTCGGTGGCTGCAGTGCAAGCCGGCGCACGCCAAATTGAGTGTACTATTAATGGCATTGGTGAGCGGGCTGGTAACTGCTCGCTTGAAGAAGTGGCAATGATCATGAAAATGCGCAAAGACCACTTAAAAGTATACACAGATATTAAAAGTGAAGAAATTTACCGCGCATCTCGCCAAGTGGCTAAAATTTGTAATATGCCAGTACAACCAAATAAAGCGATTGTTGGCGAAAACGCCTTTGCGCATAGTTCTGGCATTCACCAAGACGGTGTATTAAAAGCGCAAAATACTTATGAGATTATGTCGCCAGAAAGCGTGGGTGTGCCAAGTAACCAATTAAATATGACTTCGCGTTCGGGTCGTCATGTTATTGAGCATCGCCTAGAAGAGTTAGGCTATCAAAAATCTGATTACGATATGGATGGCTTATATAAAAGCTTTATTGAGTTGGCTGACCAAAAAGGCACAGTATACGATTACGACCTTGAGGCGATGATTTACTTTAATCAAATTAACGACAAAGACGAAAAATACCAATTAGAATTTGTTAACTCAGCTTCTAACTCACAATCGGTAGCAAGCTCTACGATTGGAATGCGAATTGATGGCGAAGCTAAACAAGAAGCCGCGACAGGTAATGGCCCAGTTGAAGCTTCGTTTGCAGCCATTGAGCGCTTAACCGGTATGAGCGTTGAAATGATTGAATATAACTTAGAAGCGACAGGTCAAGGTGCAAGCTCATTAGGCCAAGTAAATATTATAGCTAAATACGATGGCCGACCTTACCACGGTGCGGGCATTGCAGCGGATGTGGTTGAAGCGTCGGTACGCGCCATGATCCGTGTTTATAACTTAATTTATCGTGCACAAAAAGTGTCTGATTTAAAACAACAAAGGAAAGCAGGATGAGTAAAACAAACTACAGCGTTGCCGTATTAGCTGGCGACGGTATTGGTCCAGAAGTGATGGCAGCAGCAGAACAAGTACTTGATGCTGTGAGCAATAAGTTTGGTTTTACCCTGAACCGTGAGCATTATGCAATTGGTGGCGCAGCAATTGATGAATTTGGTAAAGCATTACCAGAGAGCACACTTGCAGCGTGTGAAAACGCTGACGCTATTTTATTTGGTTCGGTAGGCGGTCCTAAATGGGAAAACCTACCACCAAACGAGCAGCCTGAGCGCGCATCGTTATTGCCGCTTCGTAAGCACTTTGGTTTGTTTTGTAACCTGCGCCCTGCACAGTTATTACCTGCATTAAGTGCAGCGTCACCACTTCGCGCTGATATTAGCGAAAAAGGTTTTGATATTTTATGTGTGCGCGAGCTAACCGGCGGCATTTATTTTGGCGAAAAAGGCCGTAGCGGCGAAGGCGCTGAAGAAGCTGCTTTTGATACGCAAACATACTCGCGTAAAGAAATTGAACGTATTGCTCGTTTTGCTTTTGAAGCTGCAAAACTACGTAGTAACCATGTTACCTCTGTTGATAAAGCAAACGTACTTGCATCAAGCGTATTATGGCGCGAAGTAGTCACCGAAGTAAGCAAAGACTACCCAGAAGTAAGCCTAGATTACATTTACGTAGATAACGCCGCTATGCAGTTAGTTAAACAGCCTAGCCAATTTGACGTACTACTTTGCGATAACTTATTTGGCGATATTTTGTCAGATGAGTGCGCGATGATCACAGGCTCAATGGGCTTATTACCTTCGGCAAGCTTGAATCAATCGGGTTTTGGATTGTACGAGCCAGCAGGCGGTTCAGCACCAGATATTGCAGGTAAAGGCGTTGCAAACCCAATAGCACAAATTTTAAGTGCCGCATTAATGCTACGTTACTCTCTAGGGCAAGACGAAGCTGCTCGCACGATTGAAAAAGCAGTAGCAGAAGCCGTAGAAGCAGGCGTTGGCACACCAGATATATATCCAAATGCAGGTTACAGCACAAGCGATGTGGCAGCCGCTATCGTTTCACGCATTTAATAACATATTAAAGTTGCAGCACCGTTATGCTGCAACTCAAACAGATTAGGGAATTAGCAAGTGGCCCAAACGTTATACGACAAAATTTGGCAAGCACATACCGTTGCCAGCATAAATGAGCAAACCGACTTACTTTATATTGACCGCCATTTAGTGCATGAAGTTACTTCTCCGCAGGCTTTTGCAGGTCTACGTGAAAAAAACCGTACTGTACGTTGCCCAGAAAAAACCTTTGCAACGATGGATCATAACGTATCGACTAAGAGCCGATCACTTGATGCCGCAAGCGAAGTATCTAAAAATCAATTAATGGCGCTTGATAAAAACTGTAAAGAGTTTGGTATTGTACTTTACGATTTAAACTCAATTAACCAAGGCATTGTGCACGTAATGGGCCCAGAGCAAGGTATTACTTTGCCAGGCACAACCATTGTATGTGGCGATAGCCATACTTCTACGCATGGTGCGTTTGGCGCATTAGCGCATGGTATTGGTACGTCTGAGGTTGAGCACGTATTAGCAACGCAAACGCTACAGCAAAAAAAGGCGAAATCGTTAAAAATTCAAATTAACGGTGTATTGCGCCCAACAGTTACGGCTAAAGATTTAATTATGGCGGTAATTGGCAAGTTAGGTACTGCTGGTGGCACAGGCTATGTAGCAGAGTTTTGTGGTGCAGGCATTGAAGCGCTTTCAATGGAAGCCCGTATGACGCTATGTAATATGAGCATAGAAATGGGTGCAAAAGCGGGTTTAATTGCATCTGACCAAATTACTTATGATTATTTAAAAGGTCGTCCGTTTGCACCTAAAGGCGCAGATTTTGATGCAGCCGTTGAATATTGGGAAACCTTAAAAACAGACGAAGGCGCACACTTTGATTTAGTTGTTGAGCTAAATGCTGACGACATTCAGCCACAAATTACCTGGGGCACAAGCCCAGAGCAAGTAATTGGTGTTGATGAGTGCATACCCGATCCAGATAAAGAGCCAGATTTAATTAAAGCCGATGCCATTCGCAGCGCACTTAAATACATGGGCTTAAAAGCGGGCGATAAATTATCAAGCGCAAAAGTAGACACGGTATTTATTGGCTCATGTACTAATAGCCGTATTGAAGACTTACGCGCAGCTGCAAAAATTGTTGAAGGCAAGCAAGTTGTAGCCGGCATAGAGGCGTTAATTGTACCGGGCTCTGGCTTAGTTAAAAAACAAGCTGAAGACGAAGGCTTAGCCGATATTTTTAAAGCCGCAGGCTTTGAATGGCGCGAACCAGGTTGTTCTATGTGTTTAGCGATGAACGATGACCGCCTAGAAGCAGGCAAGCGTTGTGCATCTACTTCTAATCGTAATTTTGAAGGTCGCCAAGGTCGTGGCGGGCGTACCCATTTAGTTAGTCCTGCAATGGCGGCAGCCGCTGCAATACATGGTCACTTTGTTGATATTAGAGGAGAAGCATAATGAGCGTATTTTTTAGTGGCTTAATGGCTCCACTTGATAAAAACAATGTAGATACTGACCAAATTATTCCTAAGCAGTTTTTAACATCAACTAGCCGCGAAGGTTTTGATGCTGCCTTGTTTTATGATTGGCGTTACCTAGATAACGGTGAGCCAAACCCTGACTTTATTTTAAATCGCCCATGCTACCAAGGCGCGCAAATATTATTAACGCGCGACAACTTTGGTTGTGGCTCATCTCGTGAGCATGCTCCTTGGGCGCTTAAACAATATGGTTTTGAAGTTATTTTAGCTGAAAGCTTTGCAGATATTTTCTTTAATAACTGTGGTAATAACCAAATGTTAGCCATTGCGTTACCTGCCGACACGCTTGAGCAATTGTTTGTACTTAGCGAGCAGCACGACGATATTAACATTGAAATCGACCTTGAAAATCAAACATTAACAAGCAGTAAGTTTGCGCCAATTAGTTTTGATATTCGTAAAGACGTAAAAGAGCGCCTATTAAGTGGCTTAGATTTTATTGGTGTAACCGAAACACTAAACCCACAGATTGATGCGTTTGAAAAACAACTAGCAGCTAAGCGCCCTTGGCAGTAATTGTTTAATCTGTATATAGTAAAATCACGTATTGAAAAGCACGGCAATTGCCGTGCTTTTTTGTGGGTAAATATTAGGTTCAGTACCTAAGGCTTAATGTCTAAAGTCAGCCATTAACGCAGGTATACCAGGTAACATGCCTACAATTGCCATTACAGTGGTAAGTAGCACAAACATAATAAGTGGAATCACCCAGCGGCTCATCTTAGTTAGCTCAGCGCTACGTTCTTTACAGCCAATAAGCCCTAAGTTATCAAGTAACATAGTAAGCGACCAACCAAAAGCCGGGTTAACCAAGGTTGAGGCAAACACCACAATAGCGGCTGATTGCGTTGTTTTGCCTTCGCGCGTCATTTCCATGCCAGCTTCAAGTAGCGGAATAAACACTCCTACAATAAGCGCTACACAAAGCACAGGTTGCCAAATGGCTAAATCCATTGGGTAACCCCATAAACCAGCAATAATACAAAATACGGCTGTTAAAATGGCGCCAGCCGGAATAGGGCGTTTAGCAATAGCAGCAGGTACAATGTAGGTTCCCCACGATGAGGTAAAGTTAGCACCACCGGCAAGTGAGCCAAATGTTTGTCTAACCGATGCGCTCAGCATGGTGTCGTCGATATTCATTTGTACTTTTTCAGTACGTTGCGGATAGCTTATTTTTTGAAATACTTGATGACCTAAAAAATCAGGTGACCACATAGCAACGGCGAGCACTGCAAATGGTAGTACAACCACAAAGCTTTCAAGTGTTGGCAGGCCAAGCATCCAGCCCGTGTTTTCACCCCACCAATAAGCTGGGTTCATATTTGGTAAACCCGGAGCAGTATGAAACTCAAACGGTGCACCTAAAGCAAAGGCAACCACGCCACCAATAAGGCAGCTTAACGGCACAGCTAACCAGCGCTTTTTAAAGTGCTCTAATAGCGCATACAATAAAATGGTGGCTAAAATAACAATAAACGCAATATGCGCCATATCAATGGCCTCAGCCCAGGCAAACAGCTTTTTAACCTGCGAAATAGTACCAATAAAGCCTAAATAAATGAGTAGCCCGCCACATACACCTTTACTGGTTAGGCGCGCGAGCATACTTCCTCCTTTGGTTATGGCCAAAATAAAACCAAAGGCACCAATGAGTAAGCCAAACGCCATAGGGTGACCGCCAGCAGCAACAACAATAGGAATTAACGGAATAAGCGGGCCATGAGTACCAGCCAAGTTAGCTGTTGGTAAAATAAAGCCTGAGAATAAGATGATAAAAATAGAAACAATGAGTAATTCGTAGCGCACGTTTTCTAAAACAAAGGCATCGCTTAATCCAAGAGGCGCTGCAAATGTTGCCGCAATAGCACCCACCATAACGACTTTACCAATAGTGCCCGCCATTGCTGGAATGGTGTCTTCAAATTCAAATCGGTAATCTCTAAATGGTAAATTAGGACGCCAGCGCTTAGGCTGCATAATTTGTAATTCATGTTCGAGATACTCGTCGCGAGTATTAAACTCTGAACTCGGCTTGTGAAGCTGCTCGTAGCTTTGAGCATCCTTGTGCGTGTTTGATGGGCCATCACCGGGTGGTGTAGTTTGCATGCGTTCTCCTGCAACATTGTTGCTTAATCAAATAAATACGGCTTTTGTTAAAGCAAATGAATATTGAACATGCAGGGTAAATCAGCTCTTAGGCTGGGATGTATAGGCAAAAGGTCGTGCATGGTTGTTTTTAATACAGTTAATCTGACAATCAGCTTTATGTTAAAAATTATAAAACTACACGAAATGATTTAAAATTACTATAAATCAATGGCTTGTTTTTATTTTTAAAGAATTTGATCACTGTTTATAGCGGGAAATAGTGTTAATGGCAGGTTATTATCCTTTAGTCTTAGTGGCTGTGAAAGCCGTTTTATTTCAAGCTATTTGCTTGCAGGAGCCGTTAATATTGTTTTATTTGTGGTGGAATAATACTTCCGTTACTTTCTGATTGTTAATAACAATAAAGAATAGACATGCAACTCAACCCCCCTAAATCAATTGGTATTTTACTTGGTACGCTTTACGGCATATTTATGCGGCTGTTTATAGAGCTACTTGATACTTATAATTTAAGTAGCCTAGTCTCTATATCATTTATGTTTTTAGTGCCCGTTGCAATTGGTTATATTCGTGTTCACTTTGAATTTAAGAGCTCAAAAACATTAACTAAAAGGCAAATGGTCACGATTGCTTGGCAGCCTATTTTTGTTTTTTTATTTGTAAGTGTAATTACTTTACTTGAAGGCAGTATTTGTGTGGCTATGGCTTTGCCTGCTTTTATGTTTTTTGCCAGCATTGGTGGATTACTTGCGGGTTTTGTTAGAAAGCGTGAAATAAAAAAAGCGAATAGTTCTTTATTATCAATCGCGTTGTTACCTATATTGCTCTCACCTATTGAAGTTAATTTTTTAAATTTATCAAAAACATACGAAGTAACAAATTCAATAACTATTAACGCGCCCATCAATGTTGTGTGGCAACAGTTAGCTAATGTGAGTGATATAAAACCACAGGAAGTGCCTTTTTCACTCACTCAATTAATTGGTGTACCAAAACCATTAAAGGCAAGTATGAATGCAAGCGGTATAGGCGCTGTTCGCACAAGTACTTGGCAAAAAGGGGTTATATTTAAAGAAGTTATTACGGACTGGCAACCAAATAAACAGATGCTTTATAGATTTGACATAGACCCAGATGCTATTCCCGATGACGCACTCGATAAACACGTAAAACTTGGCGGTGAATACTTTTCTCCACTTTACGGTGGTTATCAGCTAAGTGAAGATAAAAGCGGCAATACAATTTTAACTTTAAAAACGACCGTGCAAGACAATACAAATTTTGGTATTTATTCACGAATATGGGGAGAGGTGATATTTCAAGATTTTCATCATTCACTTTTAACGTTGATGAAAAACAGAGCTGAAAAGTCACTTATCGCAACTGTTTCTTATAATTAGCTTAAAGCATTGTGTTTATAAAAATATTACACACTAAAGGTTAAAAGCCCCTGCAATTGCAAAGGCTTATGTTTTAACTGCTAACTTTTACCAAATCATTTCTACAAATTCAGGATGGTCGATATACGGGTTACGATTACCTTGAAATTCAAAGGCTGCTTGGTTACGGTCAAGTTCCATTTGGCTTACAGGATCGCTGTTATGCCAGTTAAGCAGCATGGCTACAACCCAGTTCTCGAATACTTGGTTGCTTGAACCATTAAGCACAGCATTACTTGAGGTCGTTTTGGTTTGCCAAGTGCCTATTACATTTTCGTAGCGCGTTGCCATGTAAAAATAAGCGCGAGCAAAGTCACCTTTAAATTCGTCAATTGGCTCAAACACAGTACCAGAGTAATTTAATGAACTTGCGGCAGAACCTAATTTACTTCCGTTGGTTGATGTAAATGAAGCGCTTGCTACTTCACCAAATGGGAAATTACTACGTTTTGAGTTTACATAACCGTCGGTTGCGTAAATATGATGCACATCTGAGTTCATTGGCTCAATAGTGCCGCCAAACCAGCTTTTAGGGAATGAATGCTCACGGTTGTAACAGCCGCCTTCTCCACTATAGTTACCACATTGATCGCTCACAGCAGTATAATTGTAGCTATCTGAACCGTTTGGTTTTTCGCTATACATATCTAAAATGCTGTTATCGTTTTCAAAGTATTTATCACGTGCAGATGAGTCGTAAAAATTCCAAATAGCCGAGTAACCCTGTGCATTATGATCTTTAATAATATTATAAAGCTCAGTTTTTAGTGTATAACCTGATAACCCTTGAGCAGTAACATAGTAGCCTGTGGGTGTTGGATTAGTCCCGCCGCCATCACCAGAGCCACCGCCTAAAGTAAATGCTGTGCTGTCTGTATTATTAAAACTTGCACCGCTAGCAAGTGTGGTAGAGCCTTGCTTAAGCGCATAACTGCCACTACCTGTTGAACAACACATACCATCGCCGTAACTGTCGCTAATAACAAGTGTGTAAGTACCATCAGTTAGGCATATTTGCTCATCATACTGAGTGTTTGATGCGTAACCACTGCCGTTAGCAACAGCGCTACCTTGATTATTATTAACGGCCCAGCTAGTTTCGCTACCGTAATTATCGGTGTTAAGCGTTAAAGTAAGGCTATTGTCGGTGCAACTTGTTGATGCGTTGCCATCAGTATTTGGTAAAAAGTTATCTACGTATACGGTTTCGCTGCCATCAAATCCACTTACATCATAAAACCTAAGCCCTACGCTAATTGTTTTATCACTGCTTGCTGTATAGCTATGGCTAACTGTTTGCCATTGGTTAGTTTGTGCTTGATTTGAATAGCTTTGATAACCATCTACATACAAGCGAGCTTTAATTTTACCTTCGGTGTGGTAAACATCAGCCGAAAAGTTATAGGTTTTACCCGCTTCTACAGCAACTTGTTGTAGTAAATCAGTGTTACTTTGCGATCCTGTAGTTACATTGACAGCAGCAGAGCTACTACCGCTTTTAACTGTACTAGTTGAGCGCGTTAAGCTGATTCCGCTATCAATAGTGCTCCAAGAGCTAGGTGTATTACCTGACCATTGTTCAAATCCGCCATTAGCTACATTGGCCATTACAGGTAATGAGCCAAGTAACAAAGCGGTACTAAGTAGTTTATTTTTATATTTCCCGTGTAACATAGTTGTTCCTATTTTTATTTTGAATGAAGAATATACCCTACATTAGTTAGGTTACAAAATTGTTAATTTAAAGTGCAGTAAAAAGCAATAATAAGTCTTTAATCTGTTTTTGAAGGTATTTTTATAAATTAATAACTAAATGGAATATCAAAGCAGATTCTATTCTTTTTTTATCTATGCTTAGCCCGTTATCCTGCATACTTAGAAAACCTCAACAGATACACTCTGGATGAGGTAAAACTCATTTTTAACAATACACAAAGTGTGTTGTGTTTAATTTTCAGGGTTATGGGGAATCGATTCATGTTGTTAGGTCAACTAAATGCTGCGGCAAGCCCGCTATCGCAAGATCAAGTACAAAAGCTGCAAGGTTTAGTGGCTGAGCTTAATCCAATTCAACAAGCATGGGTAAGTGGTTACTTAGCCGCAAATGCTAACTCAGCTGCATTAGGTGCTCCTACTGCTGGCGTACCGGCTGCAGGAGATGCTGCAGCGCTAACTATTTTATATGGTTCGCAAACGGGTAACGCAAAAGGCGTAGCAAGCAAAATGAAAGAGCAGGCTGAGTCGCGCGGCTTAGCGGTTAAATTGGTTAGCATGTCAGATTACAAACCAACAGCCCTGAAAAAAGAAAAGTTTTTAACCATCGTTGTATCTACTTACGGTGAAGGTGAGCCACCAGAAGACGCAGAAACACTCTATGAATTTTTAGCAACTAAAAAAGCACCAAAACTAGACGATGTAAAAATAGCCGTTATTGGTTTAGGTGATTCTAGCTATGAGTTTTTCTGCCAAACAGCAAAAGACTTTGAAGAGCGTTTAAATAAACTAGGTGCACAGACCATATATCAACGTGCTGATTTAGATGTAGATTATGAAGAAGAAGCTGCAACATGGATTGCGGGCGCAATTGACGCATTCGAACCTGATTTAAAAGCGCAACAAGAGGCCGCTGGTGGTCAAGTTGTATCAATGCCATTTGGCGCTCCAACCTCTGCAGCAAGCCAATATACAAAACAAAATCCATTTGAAGCAGAGCTATTAACTGTTCAAAAAATTACCGGTCGCGACTCAACTAAAGATGTACGCCATGTTGAAATTTCGCTTGAAGGTTCTGACATTACTTACACGCCTGGTGATTCATTAGGTGTGTACTTTTTAAATGACGATGTATTAGTTGATGAAGTACTTACACTTACTCAAATTGATGCAACAAGCATTGTAAAAGTAGGTGATGAAGAGCTAAGCGTACGCGATGCACTTATTGAAAAACTAGAGCTGACTCAGTCATACCCTGGTTTTGTAGAAAAATATGCAACTGCTACGGGCACGCCAGAGCTACTTAAACTAGTTGAAGATAAAACTGCAATGCGCGCATACATTGAGCCTCGTCAAATATATGATGTGATTCGCCAAAATCCAGCAAAAATTGATGCGCAAACATTAGTAGATTGCCTACGTAAACTACAAGCTCGTTTGTACTCAATTGCATCTAGCCAAGCTGAGGTTGAAGACGAAGTACACTTAACACTAGGTCTAGTGCAGTTTGATGCATTTGATAGCGAGCATTTAGGTGGCTGTACTGGTTACTTAACTCGTCGTGCAGAAGAAGGTTGTAAAGTTAAAGTATTTAGCGAACACAACGACAATTTCCGCCTACCAACTAACGATGATACACCGGTGATTATGGTTGGTCCTGGTACGGGTATAGCGCCGTTCCGTGCATTTTTACAAGAGCGTGATTCGCGTGAAGCACAAGGCAAAAACTGGTTGTTCTTTGGTAACCCACATTTCACTCAAGACTTTTTATACCAAGTAGAAATACAGGGTTATTTAAAATCGGGTTTACTTAACAAAGTAGATGTTGCATTTAGCCGTGACCAAGCAGAAAAAGTATACGTACAAGACAAATTACGCAGTAACAGTAAAGACGTGTTTGAGTGGTTAGAAGCCGGCGCTCACTTTTATATTTGTGGCGATGCAAATCGTATGGCAAAAGATGTACACAACGCCTTGCTTGATATCGTTAAAGAAAACACAGGTAAGAGTAACGAAGACGCAGAGCAATACTTAAAAGATTTGCGTAGCGCAAACCGCTATCAGAAAGACGTGTATTAATCACGTTTCTTATTTTATTTAACAGCTAGCAGCCGTCACTGTAACAAATTTAGGATTTAAAATGAGCGAACAAGATAAAAACGTAAAACTTTCTGATAACGAACGTTTGAAAAGAGAAAGTAACTTTTTACGTGGCACCATAGAGCAAGATTTAAAAGACGAAATTACCGGTGGTTTTACTGCCGATAATTTTCAGTTAATACGTTTTCATGGCATGTACCAACAAGATGACCGCGATATACGTGGTGAGCGTGCTAAGCAAAAGCTAGAGCCGCTACATAATGTAATGTTACGTGCACGTATGCCTGGCGGTATTATTAAGCCAGAGCAGTGGTTAGCAATTGATAAGTTTGCTGATGAAAAAACAAGCTACGGCAGCATTCGTCTAACTACGCGTCAAACGTTTCAGTTTCATGGTGTATTAAAGCCGAATATTAAAGGCATGCACCAAATGCTTAACAGCGTAGGTATAGACTCTATTGCAACTGCGGGCGATGTTAACCGTAACGTGCTTTGTACTACTAACCCTGTTGAGTCTGAGTTACACCAAGAAGCTTACGACTGGGCTGCAAAAATTTCTGAACATTTATTACCAAAAACGAAAGCGTATGCTGAAATTTGGCTAAATGGCGAAAAGGCAGAAACCACAGAAGAGCCAATTTTAGGATCTAACTACTTACCGCGTAAATTTAAAACAACGGTAACCATTCCGCCTAATAACGAAGTTGATGTGCATGCGAATGACTTAAACTTTGTGGCAATTGCTGATAACGGAAAGCTTGTTGGCTTTAACGTACTTGTTGGTGGTGGCCTTGCCATGACTCACGGTGATACGGCTACGTATCCGCGTAAGGCTGATGACTTTGGCTTTATTACGCTCGAAGATACCTTAAAAATTGCAGAGCATGTTGTATCTGTGCAGCGCGATTGGGGTAATCGTTCAAACCGTAAAAATGCAAAAACTAAATACACACTAGACCGTGTAGGTGTTGATGTATTTAAAGCAGAAGTAGAAAAACGCTCAGGCGTTACGTTTGCACCAAGCCGTCCGTTTGAGTTTACTCATCGTGGCGACCGCATTGGTTGGGTTGAAGGCATTGATGGTAAGCACCACTTAACGCTATTTATTCAAAGTGGTCGTATTTTAGACTACCCAGGCAAGCCGCTTAAAACAGGTTGTCGTAAAATCGCAGAAGTTCACCAAGGTGACATGCGTATGACGGCAAACCAAAACTTAATTATTGCTGGCGTACCTGCAGATCAAAAAGCCGTGATTGAAGAAATTGCACGTAGCCATGGCCTGATTGACGACAAAGATTCGCAGCAGCGTAAAAATTCTATGGCGTGTGTTTCACTGCCAACGTGCCCACTTGCAATGGCCGAAGCAGAGCGTTACTTACCAAGCCTAGTAGAAAAAACTGAAGCATTACTTGCTAAGCACGGTATACCAGATGACAGCATTATTATGCGCGTTGTAGGTTGCCCTAACGGTTGTGGCCGCGCAATGCTTGCAGAAGCTGGTTTAGTGGGTAAAGGGCCAGGTAAGTACAACGTTTACCTAGGTGGTAATTTAGAAGGCACACGTATTCCTAAATTGTACCTTGAGAACGTAGGCGAAGACGTTTACCTAGAAGCATTCGATAAGCTCATTGGGCAATGGGCAAAAGAGCGTAACGAAGGTGAGTGTTTTGGTGACTTTGTTATACGCAAAGGCATAGTTGCTGAAGTAAAAGTATCAGTAACCGATTTTCACGCTTAATTAAATACCAGCGCCAAAGCGCTGGTGAGGTTTGGAATTTACCATGAGTGAATTTAAAAACATTTTACAGCTAGATAAACAAAGCCAAGCGGCTATGTTAGCTGATGCTAATGGTTTGCTAGCGAATATGAGCGCAGAACAGCGTGTTGCATGGGCGCTTGATAACTTGCCTAATACGGCTTTTTTATCATCTAGCTTTGGTATTCAAGCGGCAGTAATGCTGCATTTAATGACCTCACAACGTCCAGATATTCCCGTTGTATTAACCGATACAGGCTATCTATTTCCTGAAACGTATCAGTTTATTGAACAAATGAGTGAGCGTTTATCACTAAACTTAAAGGTGTATAGAGCGCAGCTAAGCCCAGCATGGCAAGAAGCTAAGTTTGGTAAGTTGTGGGAGCAAGGCGAGGACGGCATTAAGCAATATAACCAGCTTAATAAAGTTGAGCCGATGACCCGCGCACTTAAAGAGATAGAAGCGGGCACGTGGTTTAGTGGTTTGCGTCGCGATCAATCATCTACACGTGCTGATAAACAGTTTGTAGAAATAAGCCGTGGTACCGTTAAAGTGTACCCGATTATTGAATGGTCTAACCGCGACGTGTATCAGTACCTGACTAAGCATGATTTACCTTACCACCCATTATGGGAACAAGGTTATGTGTCGATGGGGGACGTACATACAACACGTAAGTTAGAACCAGGAATGACAGAGGAAGAAACTCGCTTTTTTGGTTTAAACCGAGAATGTGGACTACACATGGATGGTGACGGCATTTAACGTCACTACGATGTAGTTAAATCGCAAATAAAAACGCAGCTTCGGCTGCGTTTTTATTTTCTTTTATTCGGGTACAAAAAATTGCCTAATTAAGTATTTTTTATTAGACTCAAGACATTAAAGGATTAATTAAAGCAGGAACGCTATGAAATACTTTACCTACTTAGCTATATCAATCATGGCTATTGCAGTCATCTCTTTGTTTTATTTAAAAAAGCCCGATGGTCAAACATGGCTTTCTGCATCATCAATTAGCAGTGAATCTGGGCAAATTAAAGAAAGAATGGTCGCGCTATCTAGCAATACTTTGGACCAAGCAGTGCTGGGTGTTAAGCAAGCTGGCGATAAAATTGCGAGCAGTATTTCTGATGAACCAATTGCTACAAATGCTACCTCAAGTGGTAAAATTTTTAAGTGGCAAGACGAAACAGGCCAATGGCACTTTTCTGATACACCTAACCCACATGCAAAAAGTATTGAAGTAAAACTCGATCCTAAAGATATTACTGTTATTGCTGCAGAAGACACGTCTATTTTAAATACCTCTTCAACTCCAAACACAATGTCGGCTGCACCAGAGGGGATCAGTATTTTGAACCCAGATTCGGTTAAAAAGCTATTTAATGACGCCGAAAATGTAAAAGACAACCTAGAAAAACGTAATAAAGAAATTAATAATTTAAGTGCACTTTAATTATTTAGAGTGAGTGCTTTTATGGTTTTTTAAATAACGTTTTTCGGCTTCCATCAATAATACTGTTAAATATATTTTAGTGGGAAGCGACAGCAGCACGCCTACAGCAATGCATGCCGCCGCTATAATTATTCCTTTAATACCATGCTTGACAGTAAAGTAGTTCGATACAAGTAACGTATGGCCAGTCACGATAAGGCACAACCCAAGCAATATTGATGTTTTAAGCAGCCTAATTATCATTGTTTGCGACATAGTTACCTCAGTAGGCACGCTTTAAATGCTTAGCATTGATTTAAGACAACAAACAGCAAATATAAAAAAGCCCAGCTTATTACTAAACTGGGCTTTTAGATGTATTAACTACTGTCTTTGTTAGTCGAGCATATTACGCAGTACATATTGTAAAATGCCGCCGTGTTTGTAGTAATCCCACTCTTTAGGGGTATCAATACGTACATCAGCACTCAAGGTTACTTTTTTACCTTCGGCATTTGTGGCAATAACGGTAACTTCATCGGTTTTATCGTACAGGCCATCAATATCGAATTGTTCTTGCCCTGTTAACCCGTGTGACTCGTAGCTTTCACCTTCTTTAAATTGCAGCGGTAATACACCCATACCAATTAAGTTAGAGCGATGAATACGTTCGTAGCTTTGTGCTACAACGGCTTTAACGCCTAATAAAAGTGAGCCTTTAGCAGCCCAGTCACGAGATGAACCCGTGCCATATTCTTTGCCCGCTAAAATAATGAGTGGAGTATTATTTTTTTGATACTCCATTGCTGCATCATAAATGCTCTCTAGCGTATCGCTGGGTTGAGTACGTGTTACTCCGCCTTCAGTACCAGGAGCTAGTAAGTTTTTAAGACGCACATTAGCGAACGTTCCACGCATCATTACTTCGTGATTACCACGGCGTGAGCCGTACGAGTTAAATTGCGCTTTATCTACACCTTTCTCTTGCAAGTATAAACCTGCTGGCGCTTCTGCTTTAATAGCACCCGCTGGAGAAATATGGTCAGTGGTTACTGAATCTCCAAGTTTAGCTAAACAACGTGCACCTTCAATAGAAGGAATGCCCGGTGGTTCTACTTTCATACCATCAAAAAAGGGTGCTTTTTTAATGTAGGTAGATGCATCATCCCAATCGTAAAGTTTGCCATCCGGTATTTTAATTTGCTGCCAACGGCTATCGCCTTCGTAAACGTTAGCGTAGCTTTTTTCAAACATTTCTTTAGTTACGGTTTCTTTAACTAAGTCACTTACTTCTTTAACGCTTGGCCAAATGTTTTTAAGGTAAATATCGTTACCGTTAGCATCTTGAGCAAGGGGTTCGTTGTATACGTCAATATCGGTTCTACCTGCAATGGCATAAGCTACGACAAGCGGAGGAGAGGCTAAAAAGTTCATTTTAACATCTTGGTGAATACGCCCTTCAAAGTTACGGTTACCCGATAAAATAGAGCTCACTACTAATTTATGTTTTTGAATCGCGTCTGATATTTCAGTTGCAAGTGGCCCTGAATTACCAATACACGTAGTACAGCCGTAGCCAACTAAGTTAAAGCCTAGGCTTTCTAGGTCATCCATCAGGCCTGCTTTTTCTAGGTAGTCGGTAACTACTTTTGAGCCTGGAGCAAGTGATGTTTTAACCCAAGGTTTTACATTAATGCCTAACTGTTTCGCTTTTTTAGCAACCAAACCAGCAGCTAAAATAACACTTGGATTAGAGGTGTTAGTACAGCTGGTAATTGCGGCAATAACACAAGCGCCATCGTTTAGCTCAAACTCTTGGCCTTTAAATTTAACCTTAGCGGCACCCATAAACTGCGCTTCGTTAACTGGCTCATCTGGATTTGTTGTCGGCCCTTCACTCTCAATACGAGCTTGTTCTTCATTGCTTTTATCACGACGAGCCATACGTTCGTCTTGGAAGCCTTTTAAATGATCGCCAATAACTTTGCCAGCTTCGTTTAAGGCAATTCTATCTTGTGGGCGTTTAGGGCCTGCAAGGCTTGGTACAACGTCATCTAATTTAAGCTCAAGTGTATCGGTATAATTAGCTTCGTCGCCATCGTTACGCCATAAGCCTTGATGCTTAGCGTAATCTTCAATTACTTTTAAGTGTTTTTCGTCGCGGTTTGTTAAGCGAAGGTAGTTAATGGTCTCATCATCAATTGGGAAAATACCACACGTAGCGCCGTATTCTGGTGCCATATTGGCTATGGTTGCTCTATCGGCAAGTGGTAGGTCGGCAAGGCCGTCACCATAAAATTCTACAAATTTACCCACTACGCCATGATTACGCAGTATTTCGGTTACTGTTAACACTAAATCGGTTGCGGTAGTACCTTCAGGTAAACGTCCGCTTAGCTTCATACCTACTACTTGTGGAATGAGTAAGCTAATTGGCTGACCAAGCATGGCTGCTTCAGCTTCAATGCCGCCTACACCCCAACCAAGCACACCTAAGCCATTAATCATGGTGGTGTGAGAGTCAGTCCCTACAAGCGTATCTGGGTAAGCGAATTTTTTGCCGTCGCGCTCTTCATTAAAAACAACGCGCGCTAAGTATTCTAGGTTTACTTGGTGAACAATACCGGTTGCTGGAGGCACTACTTTTAAATTATCAAAAGCAGTTTGTCCCCAACGTAAAAATTCGTAACGTTCTTTATTTCGGTCGTACTCAAGTTTTGCATTTAAATCAAATGCACCATCATTTCCGTAGCCATCTACTTGTACCGAATGATCAATCACAAGTTCAGCAGGCGATAACGGGTTTATTTTTGCAGGATCTCCACCTAGCTTTTCCATTGCATCACGCATCGCGGCTAAATCTACAATAGCGGGTACGCCGGTAAAATCTTGCATAACAACACGGGCGGGAGTAAAGGCAACTTCAGATGCAGGCTTTGCTTGAGGATCCCAATTAAGAAGGGCTTGAATGTCTTGTTCTTTTATATTTACGCCATCTTCGTTACGAAGAAGGTTTTCAAGTAGTACTTTTAAGGAAAAGGGCAATCGTTTCGCTTTGTCGCCAAGTCCTTTTAGAGAATGAATATGATATTGCTCACCATTTATTGTGAGCTGATGTTGGGTATCGAAACTATTATTCATTATTTGCCCCTTTATGAATTATAAAAATGTTTTGAAGAGTGACCTCTGTAGTGTTCGAGTTGCAAAGTACATACCAGTGTAAAAAATCGCGTTTAGAGAACGAATTTTATACAGTTATTATAGTAGAGATGATGCTGAAAAATTTAATTTCAAGAGATGATTTAAAAGAAGAGATAGGGTCAAAAGTTATTTCGACCCTTATTAATTACTGTAACCAGCCTTGTTGCTTACCTTTAATGCTCAAACAAAGTAAAGCGATGGCAATAATGATTACAAAAATAGGCATAAATACCGCACTTGCGCCAAGTAGCTCAATACTATTTATGACCACAAAATTATAATATTGCTGAATTAAAATAGCGCCGAGCGATAGCGCAAAAGTAGGTGTTGCCAGCGCGTTTTTAGCAAGTAAAAACAGACAACCCAAAGTACTTCCAAATACAGCTACAGCAAATGCAATGGTTGACCAAAGAGGGATGTCAGAGTAGGCAGCTTGTTGATCTAACGGAAGTTTACCTATCATTTCGGGTGTCATCATCATGTGCATAGCAAATGCAATAACGCCAAGTAAGTTCCATACGAGTGCCGCCCATACCGCGGGTTTAAACCAGGTGGCTGGTGTGTTTTGTGACATATTATTACCTTGTTTTTATTATTATTAGCTAGGTAATTAAAGAGCAAAAAGGCCAACTATACAAGGTGGCCTTTTTATATAAAAAGAGGGTTTTTTAAATGCTTAACCAAATGAAATAGGACGACGACCTGTTTTATCGTCAACTTTAGGCTTTTTAGTGCGCTTGCGCTTAGTTTTAGCTGGCTGATTTGTTGGTTGTGGTGCAGCTTGCTTTGATTCTGCTTGAGGTTGTGCCGCAGGTTTTTCTGCAGGAACTGCATCTTCACTTAACGCAAGTTGAAAAAACTCACCATCGAATTCTAGTACATCGCCACTGTATAATTTTTTCCGCTTTATTGTACAAATTTCATGGTTAACACCCACATAGCCTTCAGTGATTAGGTTTTTAGCTTGGCCGCCACCTTCAACTAAGTTTAATACTTTTAATAATTTACAAAGCTCAATCGGCTCTTCTTCTAACTCTATTTCTATATATTCTTCGTTCATATTTGCTCTCGGTGGGGTAACGCACAGGCTTTAGTATAAAGGCTTACAGCGACTTTTGCACCAAAGCAAGTAACTTTAGATAGCTGTAATACACAATTAGTTATGAAAGTTTTTAGGTATTTTATCTGTCTTTAAAAAAACTGAAGCAATTAAAAGTTAAGCTTCGTTGCAATATTTTTTACGTATGGCTCGCTAATTGCTAAAACTCTGGCGGATTAATCAATGTGTAATGAATACATATAAAACGGAGTAGAAAATGGGCGTAAGATTAGCAATGAAAAAAGAGCTAATGGGCTTAGATAATTCAGATATGTTGACCGCAGATGATGTTAGGTCACACCTTACTAATCAAGTAAAAGAGCAAAAGGAAAATGCTGAACGTGGTTTTTCTGTGATTTCAAAATTTAACGATCACCATAGTCGCTTAGTGAGTGGCGATATGAAAAAAAAATCGGTACTTGAATTTCAACGCCATCGTTTATTTAAAGAAGTTTTATACACCCGTAAAAGTGTTGATGCGTGGTTAAATAGCCAAATTAGCTGATTTGCTATTTATCGAATTTCAATTAGACTACACTTGTAATCTAATTGGGGTTGATGATGAAAAATATACTCTTAGTGTGCTTGGCCTTTTTATTAGGTGCATGTCAGCAACCCACTGTGTATGTTTATACACAAGCATTGAGCGCAAATCAAAAGCAGCAGCTAGAAGCTAAACTGGCTGCTCAAACTCTACCTTATAAATACCAAAATATTGCAGTACCAAAAGCATATAAAAATGCGACGTTAATTGTCTCTTATAACGACTTTGATAGCGGGCAGTTAGAGCACTTAACACTAATAATGCAAAGCATGGGATTTGAACCTGACATTATTTACAGCAAAGCAGAGAATCATCACTACACTAATGGAAATATAGGTTTTTATTTACGTTCAGCTTTACAAAGCACCGAGCTAAGTATGCCAAATATTATGCTTACAACGGGTTGCTTAAACGATAAATATAACAATATGCGCGTTTCATTTGACGGAAAAAAGGCGCAATTTACATTACCAAGTGGTGCTAAAGTGATGTTGGATTGGGAGCTTATTGAACCGTACTTAGTTATTTATTATCAAAATACATCGCAATCGTACACGCATACTACGCCTAAAATAAGCACACCCTTTGGTCAAAAACCGTCAGATACTTTTATTTACAATGCACATTTAAATAAACCAGCTTGGCTTAACTGCTCATTACAAATTGTTTATATGGATTGAGTGATAAAATTAACCGTGAGTTTCTATATGCTCGCTGAGCTTTGCAATACGCAAGCTCATACCTTCTATAATTCGGTCTTTAATTTTTTCACGTATTACATTAGGTAAGCGGGTGAGTGCTTCAGGGGTAATGGCAAGTACTATGGTGTCGGTTTTAGCGCGAGCACTGGTACTGCGCTCTCGGTTATTTATAAAGGCACCTTCACCTATAAATTCACCGGGCTCTATAGTGCCAAGTTCTAGTAAATGGTTATGCTTAAATACTAATAATGCGCCGCTAAGTACAATGTACAAGCGCTTGTCGTTATCGTATTGCTTAAATAAAAATTGATGCTGACTTACTAAATATAACAGGCCGAACGACTCCAATAAGACTTGGCGCTCGCTGAGCGTAAATTCTTTAAAAAAGTGCAGCCTGTTTATAATTTCCATTTGTTTGAATAATGGAATATGTTCGATTAGCTTCATCAATAACCAAATGTGTTAAAAGCGTTTAATCAGCTAATATTGCGCTCTTTTAATTTTCGGGTCAACGTGTTGCGTCCCCAACCAATTTTTATAGCAGCATCTTGTTTATGACCAGAGCAATTAGCCAGGGCTGTTTTTATTAAGCGAGTTTCTAGTTGAGCTTGAATGTCAGGCCAAATATTTTCTTTGCCTTTTTTTAGCTCTTGATTAAGCCATTGTTGAAACGCATCTAACCAATCACCTTCTTCTTGGGTCGGTGAAGCATCCAGAATCTCCGGCGGTAAGTCTTGCTCGCTTACAAGCTCACCCGGTGCCATAACTGTTAGCCAGCGACACGTGTTTTCTAATTGGCGTACATTACCTGGCCAATTAAATAAACGTAGTTGCTCAGTCGCTTTAGGGCTCAGTACTTTACTTTCTACTTGTAGCTCTTTAGCGCTTTTATGTAAAAAGTGTTGCGATAAGCTTTCTATATCTTCAGTACGCTCTCGAAGAGCGGGTAAACGTAGGCGCACAACATTAAGACGATGAAATAAATCATCCCTAAACTTGCCTTGTTTAACTAAATCTTCAAGGTTTTGGTGCGTAGCTGCAATAATGCGTACGTCCACTTTTATACTTTGATGGCCACCAACGCGATAAAACTCACCATCGGCAAGAACGCGTAATAAACGTGTTTGCACATCAAGTGGCATATCACCAATTTCATCTAAAAATAGTGTACCGCCATTGGCTTGCTCAAAGCGGCCTTTACGTACGCTATCGGCGCCCGTAAACGCGCCTTTTTCGTGGCCAAATAACTCTGACTCAACAAGCTCTTTTGGAATGGCCGCCATGTTAAGTGCAATAAATTGATTTTCTTTACGTGGGCTATGGTTGTGCAGGGCGCTGGCGACAAGTTCTTTACCTGTGCCAGATTCACCATTTATTAATACGCTCATGCTTGAGGCCGATAGTTTACCTATCGCTCTAAACACTTCTTGCATAGCGGGTGCTTCACCAATAATGTGGGCACTTTTTGGTGGAGCTTGCTTTCGCTTAGTTTTTTTAGTGGAGTTTGCTCTGCATGCGCTCTCGACTAGCGCCACTGCTTCGTTTAAATCAAACGGCTTAGCTAGGTATTCAAAAGCACCTTTTTGAAATGCATTAACTGCAGAGTCCAAATCTGAGTGGGCAGTCATTATAATAACTGGCAGCCCAGGGTTTTGCTCTGCTATAAGCTCAAGCAACGCCATGCCATCCATACCAGGCATTCGTACGTCCGAAACTAAAACAGTAGGTTGACTAAACTTTAATGCGCTTAATACATCTTGCGCATTAGCAAAGCTTTCTGCGTTAAACCCTGCACGGGTTAGTGCTTTTTCAAGTACAAATCGAATAGAAGCATCATCATCTACAAGCCAAACTGTTTTCATGCAAACTCCAAACATTAATCTGCAAAGGGCAGATAGATATTAAATTCAGTATGTCCAGGCCAGCTATCACATTCTATATAGCCATCATGTTGATCTATCAGCGTTTGCGCTATTGAGAGTCCTAACCCTGAGCCATCTTCTTTATTGGTGATCATAGGGTAGAACAGTGTTTCACGTACACTGGGATCAATACCTGGTCCGTTATCAGATATTTGGATCAACAAGGCTTTTTTAGGTGCTTTACCTGGGCGACGATGCTGATGATTAATGCGGGTTTTTATTGTTATTTCACCGCCATCTACAAGCGCCTGCTGAGCATTTCGAACAATGTTTAATACTACTTGCTGAATTTTACCTTGATCAATGTATACATCAGGAATGCTTGGGTCGTAATCCTTAACCAAGCTAATGTTAGAACAATTATCTAACGTACTTAGTCGTGCAACTGATTCAAGTGATTGATGTATATTGCCATACGATTTTTGCGGAAGCTGATTTGGCCCTAAAAGCCTATCTACTAATTCGCGTAATCGGTCAGCTTGCTCAATGATAAGTTCAGCACATTGGTCTCTTTCTTGTTGATCAACCTCATACTGCAATAACTGCGCCGCTCCGCGAATTCCACCTAAAGGATTTTTAATTTCGTGAGCTAAGCCTCTTATTAGATTTCGGGCTGCTTGGTATTGATGCATTTGATTAGATGCTTGGTCGTGCTTAATTTCGTCATCGGTTTGGCGCCACTCAAATAAAATATAAAGTGAGCCATCAAACTTAATTTGTCGTGTACTTACGGCTACTTTTGCATGGCGAGAATCGCTAAAAACCACGTCAGCTCTGTGCTGCTGGCAATCTACACCTTCAACTAATGAGTATTGTTCTATACGCTGCAAATCGATTGAATGGTAATTAAAAAGACTATCGAAAGGCTGATCTAATAGGCGCTTGTTACCAAGGCCAAGCAGTTCGCTAGTACTGGTATTGGCATAGACAACGGTGAAGTTTTTATCAAGCAACATGATAGCGGTTGTTTGATTTTGCCAAATAGCATCGAGTAGCTCAGGGCTAAAGTTTTTATTATTAATCATATTTGCACCATTTTAGTGCGTAAATATTTACAAGCAAGTTATATAGTAAAATACACTGCTGCACGTTTAGTAATGCCCCAATTTAGTTACTTAGGTTTAGCCCTTTTCGGTGCATAAAAAATATGCAGGGCTCACTTATAGCAATAACTTGGTTTTTACTATTAAAAAGCTTTAATTGTAGTGTGTGCTCACCACGTTCTACATCTCTTATTGCAAAGGTTGAACTGTCACTGGCTGGGCCATGTGCTTTGCCATCAATAAAAAGTTGTATAGTAAAACCAGTTTCAAAGCGTGGTTTTATTCGGCTAGTAACATAAACAGTGCCGGTATTTTCACGAATAGTCTGGTTATGATCAGGTGAGGAAATGGCAATACTAAAGGCCGCTTGTTGGGGCTGGGGTTGCTCGTCAAAAATGTCAGTATTTGTTGCAGGCATATTAAGATCTTGGCTGGTAAGCTTTACCTCTTTAGCACCTTTATGAGGGGTGTCAGAGAACACTAATACGCCATTTTTATCTTTCCAAGCGTATATCTTTGTTTCACCAGCGTAACCATAATTGCTTAATCCTAAAGCAATTAATAGTAATAAAATCTTGTTGTTCACTCTGCAGCCCTGCATTTTTGTCGGTAACTTAACTTTAGTGGAGATTGATTAATTTTACCATTAAAAAAGCCCGCAAAGCGGGCTTGAGAACACACATATTTTATACAGCTAAATTAACAGCTGTAGTACATTTCAAACTCAACTGGGTGAGTTGTCATGTTAAGCTTTTCAACTTCTTTAGATTTAAGTTCGATGTAAGCATCGATTAAGTCGTCAGTGAATACACCACCTTGAGTTAAGAATTCACGGTCTGCGCTAAGTGCAGATAGTGCTTCGTCAAGTGATGCTGCAACAGTTGGAATTTCTGCTGCTTCTTCAGCTGGTAAGTCGTATAAATCTTTATCCATAGCATCGCCAGGGTGGATCTTGTTTTTGATACCATCAAGGCCAGCCATAAGCATTGCTGAGAAAGCAAGGTATGGGTTAGCTGTTGGATCCGGGAAGCGTACTTCAATACGACGACCTTTTTCAGATGGAACCACTGGGATACGGATTGATGCAGAGCGGTTACGTGCAGAGTATGCAAGCATAACTGGTGCTTCAAAACCTGGTACTAAACGTTTGTACGAGTTAGTAGATGCGTTTGCAAAAGCGTTAATTGCTTTAGCATGCTTAATGATACCGCCAATGTAGTAAAGTGCATCTTCAGAAAGACCGCCGTACTTATCGCCAGCAAAAAGGTTAACACCGTCTTTAGCTAAAGACTGGTGACAATGCATACCAGAACCGTTATCACCAACAACTGGCTTAGGCATAAACGTTGCTGTTTTACCATATAAGTGAGCCATGTTATGGATAACATATTTCATTTCTTGGATTTCATCCGCTTTTAATACCATTGTATTAAAGCGAGTAGCGATTTCGTTTTGACCTGCTGTTGCTACTTCGTGGTGATGTGCTTCTACTACTTGGCCCATTTCTTCTAGAACTAGACACGTAGCTGAACGCCAATCTTGGAAGTCATCAACAGGAGCAACTGGGAAGTAACCGCCTTTAACACCTGGACGGTGACCAGTGTTGCCATCTGCATATTCTTTATCTGAGTTCCAAGCAGCTTGCTTAGAATCAATTTTATACATAGAACCAGACATATCTGATTTGTATTTAACATCGTCAAATACGAAGAACTCTGGCTCAGGGCCAAATAAAACAGTGTCTGCAATACCTGTAGAGCGCATGTAATCTTCAGCGCGCTTAGCAACAGAACGCGGGTCGCGCTCATAACCTTGTAATGTAGAAGGCTCTACTACGTCACAACGTAAAATTAATGTAGCTTCTTCAGTGAAAGGGTCTAGTTTGATTGACTCAGGAACTGGCATTAATACCATGTCTGATTCGTTTATGCCTTTCCAGCCTGCAATTGAAGAGCCGTCGAACATTTTACCGTCTTCAAAAAAGTCTTCATCAACTTGGTGATGAGGAATAGAAACATGCTGTTCTTTACCCTTAGTGTCAGTAAAGCGTAAATCAATGAACTTAACGTCATTTTCTTTAATAAAATCTAAAACCGATTGTGACATGTGTCCTCCAACTATTGGGTTTTGTTATTGCTGCATAATTGCTTTGGGATTTACTAAGCTGATTTTGTGCCATTTTTATAACTAGCTGTTTATAAATTAAAAAAATATCGTTGCATCAAAATGGAATGTACAAACGCACTATGTTGGTGCGTAAATTTTCCTTTTTGGTGCAAAATTTACAGGGCACAATTTGCTGCTAATTTAATCGCTCGGAAATAGCATAACCTAAATGCAAAAGAGTACCAAAAAGATCAGCAAAATAGCCAAAAAGGCTGTTTTTCAAAAAAAAATTGAAATTTAATTCATATAATTGTCATATATAAAACAGATACTTAGTAAAAGTATTGAGAAAGTTTTGAAATTTATATTGGATAAACTTTCATCCATGTCATTAATGAGGGATAATATGCGCCCTTTTAAATCCTATGCTGGGACATCTCGCGAAAGCGTGGATGAGTGCGTAGATCTTGCAGGATCAATGAGAATTTAATTTCTCTGAGTAAATATATGAGCATCGAACAGTTAAGAAATATAGCGATTATCGCGCACGTTGACCATGGTAAAACAACACTGGTTGACAAACTACTTGAGCAATCAGGTACATTAGAAACACGCGGCGGTAACGAAGAGCGCGTGATGGACTCAAACGACATTGAGAAAGAACGTGGTATTACCATTTTGGCTAAAAACACAGCCATTTCTTGGAATGACTACCATATCAATATCGTAGATACCCCGGGACACGCCGATTTCGGTGGTGAAGTTGAACGCGTACTTTCGATGGCTGACTCAGTATTATTACTTGTTGATGCTCAAGAAGGTCCAATGCCGCAAACGCGTTTCGTTACGCAAAAAGCATTCGCGCAAGGCTTAAAGCCAATCGTCGTTATCAATAAAATTGATAAGCCAGGCGCTCGTCCAGATTGGGTTATGGATCAAATCTTTGATTTATTCGACAACCTTGGCGCGACTGACGAACAGTTAGACTTTAAAGTAATCTACGCTTCAGCAATCAACGGTTGGGCAACACTAGATTTAGACGAACCATCAGACAACATGGAACCTATGTTCAAGATGATCGTTGAAGAAGTATCACCACCGGATGCAGATCCTGAAGGTGACTTCCAAATGCAAATTTCTCAACTAGATTACAACTCTTATGTTGGTGTAGTTGGTATTGGTCGTATTAAACGTGGTTCTGTTGCTCCTAACCAACAAGTTACTATTATCAGTGCTGATGGCACTACACGTAATGGTAAAATTGGTGCAGTACAAAGCTACCTAGGTCTTGAGCGTATCGAAACTGATAGAGCTTACGCTGGTAACATCGTAACTGTAACAGGTATTGGTGAGCTTAAGATTTCTGATACAGTTTGTTTCCCAGGAAACGTTGAAGCATTACCACCACTAAGTGTTGATGAGCCAACTGTAACAATGACATTCTCTGTAAATAACTCACCTTTCTGTGGTAAAGAAGGTAAGTTTGTAACGTCACGTAATATCCGTGAGCGTTTAGACAAAGAATTAGTACACAACGTAGCACTTCGCGTTGAAGATACTGCAAGCCCAGATAGCTTCCGTGTTTCTGGTCGTGGTGAATTACACCTAGGTATCTTAATCGAAAACATGCGTCGTGAAGGTTACGAGCTTTCAGTTTCTCGTCCAGAAGTTATCTTACGTACTGTAGATGGCGTTCTAGAAGAACCGTTTGAAACAGTGACTATTGACTGTCAAGAAGAGCATCAAGGTTCTGTTATGGAACAAGTTGGCCTACGTAAAGGTGAACTTACTAACATGACTCCAGATGGCAAAGGCCGTATGCGTTTAGACTTCATGATCCCAAGCCGTGGTTTAATTGGTTTCCAAACTGATTTCATGACGCTTACTTCGGGTTCTGGTCTTATGTACCATACGTTCGATCATTATGGTCCTCATAAAGGTGGCGCTATCGGCGTTCGTAAGAACGGCGTAATGATTGCAAACGCAACTGGTAAAGCACTTACTAACGCATTATTTAACTTACAAGAGCGCGGCCGTTTATTTATCGGTCACGGTGTTGAAGTATACGAAGGTATGGTTATCGGTATTCATAACCGTGATAACGACCTTACAGTTAACGCCCTTAAAGGTAAGCAGTTAACTAACGTACGTGCATCTGGTACTGATGAAGCGCAAACACTTTCTCCGCACCTTAACTACTCACTTGAGCAAGCGCTTGAGTTCATCGATGATGACGAGCTAGTTGAAGTTACTCCACTAAACATTCGTATCCGTAAGAAACACCTTACAGAAAACGAACGTAAACGTGCGGGTCGTGCACCTAAGTCATAATCTATTAATTTAGAATAATGATTTTAAAAGCCGCTGTATTGAAAAACACAGCGGCTTTTTTGTGAATAATAGTTAGCGAGAAAAGAGCTGTAAGCTCTCAGGTTAGAAGAACATCGCGGTTGGTTCGATACCGTTAAACAGTTTTTAATATTGAACCTAAAAAAGGTATTAAGTTATTATCAAAGCTATATTTAATATGTGCGAGTAAGCTAGTGTGAATACCGAAAATGAAATGAAGGCAAAACTAGAGATAGAACATATTGCTGAACTGCAAAAATATAAAGATGAATTTGAAACGTTAGGAAAAAATGATTGGGGCTTGAAAGATCTCATATCAATTTTTTTACCGTTTGTTTTGTTATCAATTGCTAATAGCTTCTATGATATTGAAACTGAATTATTTCAAATAATATGTTTTATTTTTCTTGCTTCAGCTATGGTGCAGGGAATGATTAGGGAGCAAACCAAAAAAACAAATCGCAGAATTGATTTGCTTCTTAAAATTATTAAACATGAGCAAAAGGGTGGCTGAAATTAGCTTTATATTAGGGCGCAGCGCTCTTTGTCTAAGCAAAAACGTGCTTGAGAATTAAATAATCGATATTGCAAAGTCTATGTTTTTGTTGGTAGGATATTTTTCGTTGGGTTTCGCTTCGCTCAACCCAACCTACTTATTGGTGTTGGGGGCTTACTTTTTAGGGAGTAGGGTTATTTTGCCAAATACGTCGGCATCTATAAAACCACGATTTCTGTCGCCATTTACCGGCTGTACTTCGTGTGAGCCCATAAAATGCTCGCGCACCTCACTGCCATCGTTATCGCAATACGCTAACATAAAGCCGATTACTTGCTTTTCGCTAAGTGTAAGTGGGGTGTTTTTAGCACCTTCTTTATAATCATTAGGGTAGATCTTTATCGCTACTTCCCAGGTGATGTTAAAAGGCGCGGTGGTATTGCGCTTCCAGTTACTAACTAGGTGGTCGGTATACAAATGGGCTTTTTTATCAGGTCCGTAATCGGCAGCTTGGTTATCAAGGCCAATATGGTACGCCAATGCGGTGTGATTAAACTGATGATTACCGCCCGATGCATCGCTATCAATAAATACTTCAAGCGCATCGTCATCCCAATATTTATAGGTTGGATCTGCGTGTGTATCTATTAGAACATCATCCACAATATCGGCTTGTAGGTATAAATAGTTTTGATCCCACAATAAACGATAACGCCCTTTAAAGTCGGCATCGTTTGATGGCAGTGTGCCATCCATTAGATAAGGCATGTCGTGCCAAGCGGCTTTATCCCATACGCTTTCTGATACGCCATCAATAGTAATTGGAGTTGATGTATGTTCAACATCAATAGCCATTGATGGCGTGCTTAATAAAAAGCTTAAGGCGAGTGCTAATTTCTTCATTAATCTCTCAATTTTATTGTCGATTCGTCTTAATGTAATAACAATCTTAAAACAGCTAAGTAAATAGTTACAGTGAAATACTTTCGCCTTCGTTTAAAATATACAGCGGTACTTTTGAATCCATTTTATTGTACATATGCAATAAGCGCAGCAGGGCTGAATGACTGCTGTGGTCGCCCATTTTCCAACTTGAGTTACCGTATCCCCACGGTATCATTACTTTGCAGTTAAGCTCTTGTGCTGCGTTGAGCGCGTCTTCTGGTGTGGTGTGAACGTAACGATAAAATTTACCACTTTCTTTACTGTAGTAAGAAGCGATTGGGATTAAGCATACATCTATATCGCCATATTTTTGCTGTATGTCTTTAAAATGTTTTGAGTAGCCTGTATCGCCTGCAAAAAATAAGGTGCTACCGTTTTGTTCAAGCAGCCAGCCATTCCATAAGTCTTTATTGTTATCTTCGTAAATAAAGGGCACTAATACGCGAGCGCTAAAATGATGAGCTGGCACGGCGTTAATAACTAAGTCGTCAATGTTGGTTGTTGAGTACCACGGCATTTCGCTAATGTTAAAACCGCCGGTAGGGAAGTTGTCGGCCATACCGAGTGGTGTTAAATAGCGAGGTTTATTGCCAATGCTTTGTATGTCGGCTTTATTAAAATGATCGTAATGAATATGCGAATACATTACCGCATCAATATTTTCGAGTTCTTGCTCACTAGGCCAAGCGCCTGCTTTACGATAAGTGCCACCGCTGAGTTTAAAGCCAAGTGCGACTGGAGAATCAAACTGATTTTTTACCGGATCAAACAGCACACTTTGACCATTTGGTGTGTTAATTACAAAACTAGCGTGGCCAAGCCAGCGCACAGTATAGCCAGTGCTAAGTTGTGGTTTAGTTTGCTGGCCTTGGTACTGGCAGTTTTCGCTGCCGGTTTTGCATAGTAAGTCTGGGTGAGCTGGGTAGCAGTTTTCAGTACAGGTAGTGGGATATGTTTTTTCACCTGTGTATAAATTTTTATAACGGCCGTTCTTATCATTAATAACAACAACTGAGTCAGAGCTGGTAATACGATTAATATTATTAGGTGCACCGCAGGCCGTTAATATACATAAGAGAATTGTTGCGATTAAAAAGCGTTTCATTGTAAATCCCTTTTAGTATTCCCTTTAACATAAAAAAGCCTGCAGCTAAGCAGGCTTTTTAAAGTAACAAATGATTAGCCAGCGCTATTCATTTGTTCAATAAATTTATTTGAATCGGCAATCGATTTGTTCATGTCGTTCATCAACAATTGAATATCGCGCTTAAGGTTAGTGAATTCACCTTTAATAGCCGATACCGCTTGTGCATTTAAGTTATGCTTTAAGTATAAAACGTTATCATGAAGCGAGGTTAATACTGGCTCCATTTTACTCTCTGCGCTGCGCATTGAGCGTAATAGCTGATCAAATTGACGCTTAGTCGCGGTTAGCTTTTTGCTGCTTTCACGCTTAAGTGACGCGCTTTTGTATTGCTCTAACTCATCGCTCCACTCATCAAACAGAGCTTCTGCCACGTCTTCTACTTTGTTGATGTTAGTTGATACTTCGTTAGCGGCATTTAAGCTCGACTCGTAATCGTCGTTTAATTGATTGTAAGTGTCTTGTAGTTCGCCACCATTAAAATCGATTAGAGTAGTTAAGCGCTCTAGTGCCGATTTAAATTCTTCTTGTGACTCTTGTTGCGAGTCTTTGGTTTCTTCTACGCGGTCAATAAGAATATCGCGTTTGTGAACACCCACTTTTTCCATCGCAGAATAATAAGCTGATTGGCAGCCAGTTAAAGTAAGTGCTACGACAAGCATTGAAACACTGAGTAATGTTTGTTTTTTCATTTGAATTCCTGTTTACGAGCGTTAGTGCTGTAAATTATGGCGCTGATTGTTATTATAATCAAAACTATATAAGCACAAGTCAATTGTATGAATGATAAGCTCTCACATTACAAACAGCAAGTTAAGTCCTTTATACGCCAGCAGCCTGGTTGGTGGATGCAGTATTTTAATCGGTGTATAGACGATCAAATAACGGTTAATGCAGGTTACCTTGCTTACGTAACCCTTCTTTCTTTAGTGCCTTTAATTGCGGTGGGTGTTGCTATATTTTCAGCTTTTCCGGGCTTTGAATCTACTCGCATGGAAATTGAGAGCTTTTTGTTTACCAACTTTGTCCCTACCTCTACCGATGTTATTAGAGAGCACATTAGCTCCTTTGCCGGTAACGCTAATCAAATGACGGCGGTAGGTATTGGCTTTTTAGCTGCAATAGCCTTGCTGTTAATACGTAATGTAGATGCCACACTAAATCGAATTTGGCGAATTAAGAAAAAACGCCCAATGATGATCTCATTTGCTGTGTACTGGATGGTTTTGAGCTTAGGGCCTGTATTACTCGGAGCGAGTATTGGTGTTACCTCTTATATTGTATCTTTGGTATCGTTTGCTGATCAGGGTATTCCTGGGTTTAGCGGGTTTTTGTTAAAGTTATTGCCGTATGGGATTTCGATGGTGGGCTTTATTATGCTCTACACCTTAGTGCCTAATACGCGTGTATCGTTCAGAGCGGCAATACCTGGCGCTTTTTTTGCGGCACTTTTATTTGAGCTGACTAAAAAAGGGTTTGCACTTTATATTAGCCATTTTCCTTCGTACGAAGTTATTTACGGCGCAGTAGCAACCATTCCTATTTTGTTTGTATGGGTGTATTTATCGTGGGTCGTTGTTTTGCTTGGCGCTGAATTTACTGCGTGTATTAGCCCAAATGATATTCCAGAAACACCAGAACTTGAACTAGAAGATGATGAACCAGCAGTAAAGGACACAGTTTAAATGCAAGGTTTAATACAGCGCGTAAAGCATGCCAAAGTAGAAATTAACAACCAAGTAGTAGGCGAAATTAGCCAAGGTATATTGTTGTTGCTGGGCGTTGAAAAGCACGACGATACGCAAACAGCCGATAAGCTTTTACACAAGGTAAGTAATTATCGTATTTTTACTGACGAAAACGACAAAATGAACTTAAGCCTTAAAGATATTAAAGGTGAGTTACTGGTGGTTTCGCAATTTACGCTAGCGGCTGATACTAAAAAGGGTATGCGCCCTAGCTTTTCATCTGCGGCAACGCCAAGCCAAGCTAATGAGCTTTACGAGTACTTTGTTGCTCAAGCTAAAGAGTTGGGGCTTACAATAGCCACAGGTGAGTTTGGTGCCGATATGCAAGTAAGCTTGTGTAACGATGGGCCCGTTACGTTTAACTTATCTGTTTAAGTTTTTCGTTACCACGACAATATGATTTACATAGCCCGTAATTTTTTGCGGGCTAACATTACAACCAAATACATCGAGTAATAGCTGCTGAAGTTGCTTTAATTGCGACTCATGCTGCGATAAAAAGTTAATAAATAGCACACCATTGTTATTTAAAGCCGAGTAAATTTTTTTATAAAATGCCTCTTCAAATAAAAATCGAGGTGCATCTATCTGGCTAAACAAATCTAAAATAATCCAATCAATATTTTGCGCACTTTTTAAAATCTGTTGCGCATCGGCGCAAAGCAGTTGCTCATTTTTATTTGACGAAAAAAATTGGGTATAGCAATCAATAATATCGGCGTTTTTTTCAACCGATGTTATTTGTGCTTTAGGGTATTTGTGTTGTAAATAATTACGAATTGCTCCGCCGCCGAGGCCGAGTTCTAACACTTTTTGTGGCGGCTTAAGAGCCTGCCAATGCTTACCTAGGCATAATAAATGTGGAAAAAGTAATAAATCCGGGTTATTTAAATCAATAACAGACTGAAGAGTGTCGTTAATCAGTAACCAGCGTAACTGCTCGTGCTCACGTACTTGAATGTGATCGCCACTGCATTTATGCCAATATATTAACTGACCAACGCTGTGGCTATTTTCAATAAATTGATCGTCCAGCAAACCCGTCAGTGAATTTATATAATTGATTTTTTCCATCATATTCTCAGCATAAACTAGCAACGTTAAAGCGCAATGGCCTTTGCCATTATTTTTTACGTTATTTTACAGCCATCACCAAAGTCGTATTTGCAGTTTTTTTAAGTTGGAGTATGGTATTTGCCATAAATAATACCAACGGACTTAATTATTTAAGCTTTTTAGTTTGGTAGATAATCAATACTATTAGTATAGCGCCGTAGCCTTTTTGACTTTTATTTACGGCTTATATAACAACAGGAGTATGTATGTTTCAGGTAAGCACCCCACAAAGTAGCGAAGATTGGCAAGCCTATTACCAGTTGCGTTGGCAGGTATTACGCGCGCCTTGGGGCGAGCCACGTGGCTCTGAACAAGACGATATGGAACAAGACTCTGAGCACCGCTTTATAAAAAATAAAGAAGGCGAAGTGCTAGGTGTAGCACGTTTGCACTTTAACAATCATGAGCAAGCACAAGTGCGCTATATGGCGGTTGCAGAGGGTAATCGTAACCAGCATATTGGTAGTCGCTTACTGCACGAGCTTGAAAAAATTGCATGGGTTCAAAACGCAGGCGAGCTTGTATTGTTTGCACGCGAACGAGCGCTTGAATTTTATAAACGCCACGGTTACGAATTAAAAGAAAAAGCGCACTTAGCGTATGGCGATGTTCAACACTTTAAAATGGTAAAGCAAAAACCGTCTGAGCCAGGTTGGTTTCGTCACCCTAATTGGACGCAAGTACTACAAAATACGTGGCGTGAGTCTATTCCAATTAGTGACGCGATGGGTATTAAGGTAGAAAGCTATACCGATTGGCAATTTACAACCAGCGCCGACCTAGACGCTAACTTAAACCTACATAACACTATGTTTGCAGGTTCTATTTATAGCTTGGCCACGCTAACAGGTTGGGGCGCTACGTACTTAGCACTTAAAGAAGCTGGGCTTGAAGGTAATATTGTATTAGCCGATGCTAACATTAAGTACTTAAAACCACTTACTACCGACCCACGTGGTTGTGTTGATATACAAACCTGTAAGGGCAAGTTAAGCGATTTAGAAACCGATGGTAAAGCATGTTACGTAGTGCCAGTAACTATTTACGATGGTGATAACGTGGTTGCAGAATTTGAAGGGCAGTTTGTAGTAAAAAAATAACTGTTTAGCTGTTCAAAACACAAAAAAGCCAAGCAATACTTGGCTTTTTTGTGCGTAAAACTTAGGGAAGTATTACAGCAAATCGGTTAATAATATACCGACACCAATACGTTCTACATCCGCATTGTAATCAATTAAGCTTTCGCCATAACCGTTAAAGTATTGTGCATAACCACGAACGCGACCCCATAACGGAAATGACCAGTCGAGCTGAATTGCACCACGATTATCTGAATTTAAATTGTTACGCGTCATAAAGCTAAATTCATGGTCATGAAAACGATACGCGCCGCTAAATTCAAAGTAACCCATGTATTTGTATATGTCTGGGTTGTCGTCGCCATTGGCTTCTAAAATATCTTCTTTTTCGTCCTCAGCTATTCGGTACCAAGGTTTAAAGCTAAAAACAAAGCCTCTATTTTCCCAAATAAAGTCTGCATAAATACGGTTCCACGAACGTGAGTTTGGTTGGCTTCGACCATTTGACTGATGCGAGATACCTAATGCGATTGCCATTTCGTCGCCCCATAATACGTTTTCTGGGTCGAGGTAATTAATCCAAAATATCTCTGGTTCGTAGTTTGTTTCACGAAATGGAGACGAAATTTCTGAGTTATAAATCTGCCAATATGATTGCAGTGTAAAGCCAAAAAATATGGCTTGGTCTTTATCCGAAAAATCATCGTAAAGAGGCACTTTTATCGATAGCTGATATTTTGCTTCTAGGTTGTCGAGCGGTTCGCCGTCGCTATCATCTGTTAGTGCATCAAAACCATCAAAAGGGCGATCGTTTGGGTGTGATATGTACGAAAGCGGTAAAATATAGTTACGCTTATGTGGCGTAATTACATTTCTATTTTTTTTACCTACTTCTTCACGGGCTTGGCGTTTATCAAGCGCGGTAAGTTGTTTATTTTCTTCAAGAGCTGAACACTTTTTACGAAGATCGTCTAATGTCTGTTTACCATCTCCGCCAATTACCTCATTTAAAATACACTGTTTTACAAGCTCAATGTCGTTATCTTGCTCGTTTGTAGCAACTTCTTCTTGTGCGAAGGTAGCGGTACTAATTAAAGCAGAAAGAGTTATCCAGTGGCGCCAGCTCATTGTAATTCCTTGTGAGTTTGGGTTGTTGTATGCGTTAATTTAATTATAACGTCTTTTTACATATGTAACGGTGAACTTTTACTGAATTTGCATTTATAACAGGGTCTATACGTATACAAAGTAAGTATAGATCAAAAGAAAAGCGGCCTAAGCCGCTTTTCTAATGCAAATTAACTATTTTAGTTAATTTATACCAATTTTATTAAAAACATGATCATTCTAGCGTATTAAATAACTCACTAACTACGTTAAAAATTATTTATGTAGAACAACTATGTACCATAATTTTAGCCTTGTTATTAAGCTATTTCCTTATCGCTATAATAGATCACTAATTTAATGCAATTGGTATTACTCTCACGCAATGAGAAGGGTGAGCTAAAGCTCAAATATGTTAGTAAAAAACTTATAAAGCTCGGTACCTTGATTAACACTCGCTGAGGCAAAGTGCAAAATAGCAATTGCATCGCAATCAAGAGTAAGTGTTTGCAATGGTTGCTCACTTAAGTAGCGCTCCATGCGTAAAATATTGGCAATAGGCTCACCAGCTTTAATGTGCCCGCCAAGTGGGGCTAAGTATTCAACCATGCCGCCAATAGGGGCGTAATAAGCAAAGTAGTCATCTAAATTACATGCATAACGAGTCATATTAACTGGCGTATGCGGTGCGTTTTGTAATACGCCTTTGTGATTTAAGTAACTTAAAATGCTGTTTGCATCGTTTAATGCTTCTTTTAAGTCTATTTTTTCTTGGCTGCCTAGCTCTACAGTAAATGCTTCTACAGCTATTGATAATTCGCGACCTTGTCCGCTAAGCGCATCACTTAAATGCCACCATGGGCAAAAGTTAGCTTCATCCATAGCGCCGTCAAAATCACTAGGAATAAGCAATACATGTTCAATATTAAAGTAACGTGCGCTGTCGGTTGCATAGGTTGGGCAGTACAGATGCTTGCTTGAAATAGGGCCTGTGTGTAAATCGAGTACTATATCAGCCTGATGAGCGAGCTTTTGTAAGTTAAGCGCAATGCGTTTACCCGTATTGAGTAAATAAGCAGGGCCGTAAAGTTTGCTATCTACTTCGTCAATAAGTGCCTGTTTGAAGTTACTTTTTAATGTAGCGTCGTCATACTGAGTATGATTTTGTGCAAACTGTGCCACTAAATTTTTATTGTAGTGATACATGCGATTCCAATTAGTGCCCGTAATCGGATCGAACCTGCCAAGGGTAAACTCGCCAGATTTTTGATTACAGCCAATCGGATTTGCATAAGGTACAAGGGTAATATCGCCATTAAGGTTAAGGTGTTTTAATTGCTCAAGCAGCTGAAAAATAACTGCGTTACCTTGCACTTCAGCGCCATGCATATTGGCCTGAATGTAAACACTTGGCCCTGTGCCATCACCTTTTAAACGATACACAGGAATTGTAAGTGGTAAGCCGTTTGCAACTTCCCCTACTACAATGTTCTCTTGGCTAATGTGTGTTGTATTACTCATACTTGTTACCTTAAATAATGGCTGGCATTTTCGGCTTGGCGAACACAGGTAAGTGTACCGTTTTGCAATGTGTACTCAGCAGCTAGCTCATGGCATAAAAAATACGGCATACTTTCGGTAAAACCGTAAGCACCGCATTGGCTAAACACTAGCCAGTCGTGCTCATTTAAATCGCTTGGTAAGTTATGTTCACCCAAGCAATCAAGCGCTGTACAAAGTGGGCCATATAAAGTGACCGCTTGAGTTTTAGCATTGGATTCACGCAGTAATGCAGCAGGAAAGTCCTGGCTGGTAACAGCAGGGCGTAATAAGTGATTTATACCGCCGCTTAAAATTACTTGTTCTTGATTGTAGTTTTGTTTGCGCTCTACTACTGGGTTTGCGTAATGACCGCATTCGCCAACGGCATAGCGACCAAGTTCCATCCATAGCTCTTCTACACCCGCATCATTTTTAATTTTAGCGAGCGCAGCAATCAAGTCATCCCAATCAAGTGTTGCTTCGTTTTGTGTATAAGGAATACCTAAACCGCCACCTAAATCTAAAATTTTAAGGCTAATATTTAAATCGCTGGCAAGTTGGCTAAGAGGTGCAATCATTTGTGACCACAAGTCGCTTAGTTTTTGCGTGCTAAGCATGTTGCCCCACTGAAAGATATGCAAGCCGTCAAATTTAAGCGCAGGGTAGTCAGCTACATTGAGTGCTTGCCATTCATTACAACCCAAACCAAACGGCGTAAGGCTGTCGCCGCCCAGTGGGTTTTTTTCACCTTCAGGCCAACGTAATTGTACACGCAGTAATACTTGTAACTGCGTGTTTTGTAGTTGCGCTTGTTGGTTTAACCAACGTACTTGATTGAGGCTTTCTGCTACGAATATACGCATGCCGCGCTCAATAAAGTGTTTTATTTGTTTAGGGCTTTTTGCAGGCCCTGTGTTGAGCACGCGCTGCGAGCTAATACCTTGTGCTAGTACTTGCTCAAGCTCACCTTTACTTGCTACGTCAAAATTAAAGCCAGCACTGTCTAAGCTTTGAATAATTTTAGACAGTGGGTTTGCTTTTACCGCGTACCACAGTTTTACATCGGTTTGCGCAACTAAACGCGCAAGATGCGTGTTTAGTTGATCTAGGTCGTAAACAAAAAAAGGTGTATCAAGTTGTTGTGTAATCGTATTTACAGCGGTTTTGATAGGCGTGCTCAAAAAGCTCATTATCGTAAAACCTCTTCAAGCAATAACGATGCATCGCTTTTCTCGTCGCGGTATTTAACTATTAACGCACACGACATGCTTAGGCCTTGCTCGCGCGCCCATTCGTTTGATGCAGGGCGAGAGCCCGGTATTACAATCGCGTACTCTGGGATTGGCTCGCCTTTATCTAGTTGGCGCTCGTTTACGCAGTCGTATACTGGAATAGTTGCTGATAAACGCACGCCAGGGGCAAGTACTGCGCCTTTTTTAATGACTACGCCTTCAACAATAATACAGCCTGCACCAATAAATGCGTCATCTTCAACCACTACTGGGCTTGCACCAATTGGCTCAAGTACACCACCAAGCTGAACTGCAGCACTTAAATGTACGTTTTTACCTACTTGTGCACAAGAACCCACCAATGCGTGGCTATCTACCATTGTGCCTTCGTCGATATATGCGCCAATGTTTACATACGCTGGTGGCATAATAATCGTGCCTTTAGCAACATAAGCACCACGGCGAACACTTGAGCCACCTGGTACCATACGGACGCCATCATCAGTACTAAATTCTTGCGGAGCTAGGTTATGTTTATCAACAAAGCCGCCTGCAAATTCAGTATTAGTGCCATTTTTAAAGGCTTCTAAAATGCCTTGCTTTACTTCTACGTTAGCTTGCCATTGGCCGCTTTCGTTTTGTGATGCAGCGCGTACTGCGCCCGATTCTAAATTATTTAATAGTTCTAACCAGCTCATTATAAAAACCTGTATTTAATGCCAAGATAAAATGGTGTTGTTTGCAGTTGTAATGCAATCGGTTTGAGTTAACTCAAGATGTGTTAAAGGTGGACGAAGTTGCGGGCTGCTTAAGCGGCCTTGCAAATGCATCAGTACCTTTACGGGAATAGGGTTTGCGACAGCAAATAGGCTATTAATAGCGCTTGACCACTGGGCAAATAAATTAGGGTGTTGACCACTTAAACTGCGCTTAACAAACTCGTGAGTTTGTTCAGGCCATGCGTTTGCAGCTACCGACACCAAACCTCTTGCGCCAGCTTGAGAAAAATAAGGCATTAGCGCATCGTCGCCACTAAAAATAGCTAAATTAGGCGCCGCTTGGCGGTAAGCTTCAAACTGAGCAATACTACCGCTCGCTTCTTTTAACGCCCATAAGTTTTTATTGTTTTGTAAGTTTTGAATTGTTGCCGCTGGGATGCTAACAGCGCTTCGACCTGGTACGTTATAAAGCATACATGGGTGAGCGCTTGCATTTAGTAGGCTTTCAAACCAATGAGTTTGACCTACAGCGCCAGGCTTTGCATAAAGCGGTGAGCCAAGTAAAAAGCTATGAATTGGGAGTGTATTACAGTAGTTAACCCACTCAATTTGTTGCTTTAAGTTACTACCGCCCACAGCTACCATGAGTGGTACTGTTGGTTTTAGCTGGCATACGTGCTCAACAATGGCTTGTTGCTCTTTTAGCGTTAGTGCTAAACCTTCGCCCGTACTGCCAAGTAGCAAAATACCGTTATGTGCCGCTTCTTGATCGCTAACCAGCTTAGTTAACGTGTTGTAGTCAACATCGCCGTGTTGATCAAATGGCGTAACGAGCGCGGTCCACAGTGAGTAGTCGTTTAAATTGAAGTTGTTGATCATCTCTCACGAACTTATAATTTGTACCAATTTTATTAAAAACGTGATCATTTTAGCGATAACTAATTTAATGTAATTGGTATTATTCGAAGAGTTAAAAAGCTTTATGGAAGGAGCCGCATTAACGTCGTTCGAACTAATAATTCGAAGAGCGAATGGGCTTAAAATAATAGGGCGCACGGCCTTAATATTTAAGACCAGAAGCTCTCCACCAAACTAACAAGCTGCTTTTTATAAACAGCTATTGGTGACAGTCGCTAGGGTTCAACCTAGTCGCCCGAAATAAACACCTCGCAAAAGTGGTTACTTCTCGGCGTTAATTCCCCTCACGTATGCTTACTGGAGTTTGCGCTCCTAACATACGCTACCTGAATAACGCACCTCTTCTAGCCCTTTGCACCTGTTTATAGAGTAAAACTTACAAACCTGTGCAATTTAAATAGGGTAATTACGGCGATTAAAGCATTTTAGCCGTCTAGGTGTCAAGCGACTAAATACAGATTAATTCATCGAAAAGAGGGGTGGTTACGTATTAGGTGCTTTTCTCGTACACTAGCAATATAAGTAGTGAGGTATTTAATTAGTATGGAAAAATTTAGCGATATTTATAAGCGAGCGGTAGAGCGAAAAGGCTCTGAAAAAATGCTTAAGTTATTACTTGCAAAACCGCTATCTAAAAAACAACTAAGCACGTTAAGTGACGACGATTGGCTTGAAGAATTTACTCGAAAAGTATTTCAAAGCGGCTTTTATTGGTCAGTCATAAATAATAAGTGGGCAGGCTTTAGAGAGGTTTTTTGGGATTTTAGCGTTGATAAGTTATTAATGATGCCACCCGATATGCTGGAGCAAAAAGCAACGGATGAGCGCATTGTTCGTAACTATAAAAAAGTAAAAACAATTACCGAAAATGCTTACATGATCCACGAAATAGCAGGGGAACATGGCAGTTTTAGTCAGTTTATCGCTAATTGGCCAACAGACGATATTATTGGTTTGTGGGCGTATTTAAAAAAACATGGTTCGCGTTTAGGCGGAAATACAGGGCCTTACGCGTTGCGAGCACTTGGTAAAGATACATTTTTACTATCACGCGATGTAGAGAATTATTTGCGTGCCCATAAAATTATAGACGGCGGCTTACAAACTAAAAAGTCACTAAATGCAGCCCAAGCTTTTTTTAACGAAATGCAAAAGCAAAGCGGCTTAAGTATGCAAGAGTTAAGCTTAATTGTTGCTTATGGCGTAGGTGACAACCGTGTTGGTATAAGTCAGCAACAATAGGAATTACCATGAAATTAGTGCCAAGATACACAGATGTTGCAGAAAACTTCGCGATAGAAGATTTCCCTGCAAGTGTCGCCTCTCCTCAGTTATTGCTGTGGAACGAGAGTTTAGCAAAAGAGTTTAATATTAACGTTGCGGCTGGTTTGCGTGCCAGCACTTTTAGCGGTAACGAAAAACAGGCGATTCCTGCAGTAGCACTTGGTTACTCTGGGCACCAATTTGGACATTTTTCACCACGCTTAGGCGATGGACGAGCGCACTTACTGGGCGCTATTAGTGATGATGAAAACCAGTTATGGGATATTCAATTAAAAGGCTCTGGTGCTACTCCTTACTCAAGAGGTGGGGATGGACGTTGTGCTCTTGGTCCTGCTATTCGTGAATACGTAATGAGCGAAGCAATGCATACACTGGGAGTTAAAACCACACGCTGCTTAGCGGTTGTTGGTAGTGGTGAAACGGTTTATCGTAATCCGCCACAAGCAGGGGCTATCGTTACGCGTGTAGCAACGAGTCATATTCGTGTTGGCTCGTTTCAATATTTAGCGACGCAAGGCGATGTTGAAGGGCTTAAAAATTTAGCCGATTTAGCTATAGAGCGGCACTACCCAGAAATAACCGATACAGGTTCGCAGCGATACTTAGCATTTTTAGGCGCTGTGATTAAAAACCAAGTTAAGCTAGTTGTGAGCTGGATGCGTGTTGGCTTTATTCACGGAGTAATGAATACAGATAATACGCTAGTTAGCGGAGAGACTATTGATTACGGCCCGTGTGCCATGATGAATAGCTTTGATTTTGATACCGTATTTAGCTCTATAGACAAACAAGGCCGCTATGCATTCGGTAATCAACCTAATATAGCTAACTGGAACTGCGCACGCTTAGCTGAGAGTTTAATACCGCTTATTAGCGATGATGACGAGCAAGCAGTTTTATTAATGACGCCATTTATT
This sequence comes from Pseudoalteromonas sp. SR41-7, assembly GCF_014163935.1. Classification (NCBI taxonomy): domain Bacteria; kingdom Pseudomonadati; phylum Pseudomonadota; class Gammaproteobacteria; order Alteromonadales; family Pseudoalteromonadaceae; genus Pseudoalteromonas; species Pseudoalteromonas sp. SR41-7. The sequence continues at coordinate 56,526 of NZ_JACJEF010000010.1, forward strand.
AATAGTTTTGCTGAGCAGTTTAATGCTGAGTTTACGGCTATGTGGGCACAAAAACTGGGTTTAACTGAATCTAGCGATAGTAGTGGCGAGTTAATAGCAGAGCTGTTAACGCTATTAAAAGATAATCAGCTCGACTACACCAATACCTTTGATGCGCTTACTGAATCCTTAAAAGGAGAAAAAAGCGTACCTGAGTCGCTAATTGAATGGAGAGCTAAGTGGGTAAGTTTAACTGACGATAATAGTTATGAAGTAATGAGAGCTGCAAATCCTCGTGTAATACCGCGTAATCATGTGATCGAAGAAATAATTGCACAATATAACGCTACAGGGTCTAGTGAGTTGCTACATCGCTTTATAAAAATAGCCAGCAATCCATATTCTAACAGTGAAGAGTTATCAGAGTTTTGCTCTCCACCGACGAATGATAATGACTACCAGACTTTTTGTGGTACTTAATACTTAACTTTAAATATAACCACATGATTAAAAAGAGTCATTTTTTAATCAAACATGCGCATATACCTAGGGGAATGCTAATTCTGGTGGTATTATGCGCACAATTAAAACCAAGCAATATTTCTTTGCATTTATAAGTGCATTTAATTTAATTGCTCTTACATTCCTTGCTAAGTACTAATTTACAAAAAACTACTATATTTATTTTTCAATAAAGTTTTAATTTCGCCTATAGTAAGTGGATGTGTGTTGCGACAAGGCATAGAAAAAAGTAATAAACTTTATTTTTCGTTAAGTATTGATTAACAAAGGCTCAGTTAGTCTATATAAAACTGATTGAGCTAGTATCGATTAGCTACAATTTAAAATTGTTCAAATGGGAAGAAAACAATGAAATTAAAATCACTTACAATTGCAATCGCGTTGGCTGCAACTAGCGCATCTACATTCGCTGCTGATAAAGAAGAAGGTTTCTACATTGGCGCATTTGGCGACTACTATGACGCATCTTGGAAAAACATGCGTGACCAAGCCGGTCTTGACGTAAACGAATCAACTGGCTGGGGTGTTGAAGCTGGTTACCGTTTCAGTGATTACTGGAGCGCACGTCTTGAATATGCAGACATGGATTTTAATGCTTTTGATAAAGTTGCTGGCAACCGTAACAATATTGATGGCGAGCGTTACGGTATTGATGCTCTTTACCATTTAGACGGCGGTCCTTTCTATGGTCTTTTCGGTATTAAAGAAATTGACGTAGTTGATGACAACACATTCTTAAATGCAGGTGTTGGTTACCAACATTTCATTACAGATGGCTTATTTGTAAATGCTGAAACAGCTGTATACCAAGGTCTTGACCGTGGTTACACAGATGTTGGTGCTAAAATTGGTATTAACTACTTATTTGGCCAAAACTCTGCTCCTGTAGAGCCAGTAAAACCAGCTCCAGAGCCTAAAGTAGTTGAAGTAGCTGTAGCTCCTGTAGACAGCGATAACGATAACATTCCTGATGCAGATGATAAGTGTGCTAACACACCTATGACTGATGCTGTGGATGGTACGGGTTGTACTTTATATGAAGATAAAGAAGTAACAGTAAGCTTATTAGTGACTTTCCCTAACAATGCTTCTGCAGTATCTACTCAATACTTAAATGATATTGAAAAAGTATCTGCATTCTTAAAAGAGTACCCAGATACAACAGTACTATTAGAAGGTCACACTTCTGCTGTAGGTAAAGCAACTTACAACAAATGGTTATCTAAAAAACGTGCTGATGCTGTAGCTAAGCAACTTGTTGCTGATGGTATTGCTGAAGACCGTATTACTACAGTTGGTTTAGGTGAAGAGCGTCTTAAAAATGATGCAAACACTAAAGCTGCAAACGCAGAAAACCGTCGTGTAGAAGCGCATATCAAAACTATCAAAAACGTTAAAGTTTTACGTTAATTAAGTAGTTTGTAATAAAAACCCAGCCAAGTGCTGGGTTTTTTTATGCCTGTAATAAATTAATATTAGTTAATGGTAATGATTCTTACTTAATAAGTATTCATGAAAATAGTTTTTACCACAACCACTATTCATAGTATTTATAATCGGTATAATCAGTTGCGCAACTGGATGGATTTTCATCTATCCATAAAAGCTTTATAATTACGCGTTAGAATACTATAAGTATTGGGTAACTTATTTGCGCCCAAAGCGCTACCGGATACTTTCACGTCACCAAGAGGGCAATATTGTGCTACAAGAATATCGTAAACACGTAGAAGAACGTGCCGCGTTAGGTATCGTACCAGCGCCATTAGATGCTCAGCAAACTGCTGATCTTATTGAATTAATAAAAAACCCACCTGCAGGTGAAGAAGAATTCATTTTAGATTTGTTCATTCAGCGTATACCAGCTGGTGTTGATGATGCTGCCTATATTAAAGCGGGATTTTTAGCAGCTGTAGCTAAAGGTGAAGCTAATTCTCCACTTGTTTCTAAAGAAAAAGCGGCAGAATTATTAGGTACAATGCTGGGCGGTTACAATATCGCGCCAATGATTGACCTACTTGATGACGAAACACTTGCACCAATCGTAGTTAAAGGCCTTTCAAATACATTACTTATGTTTGATGCGTTCTACGATGTTGAAGAAAAAGCAAAAGCGGGTAATACATTCGCTAAGCAAATTATTGAGTCTTGGGCAAATGCAGAATGGTTTACTAATAAGCCAGCTGTTGCTGAAAAGATCTCAGTTACTGTATTTAAAGTAACTGGCGAGACTAATACTGATGACTTATCACCAGCACCAGATGCATGGTCTCGTCCAGATATCCCACTTCATGCTTTAGCAATGCTAAAAATTGAACGTGATGGAATTACACCAGACAAGCCAGGCGAAGTAGGTCCAATCTCTCAGCTTGAAGAATTAAAAACTAAAGGCTTACCACTTGCATATGTAGGTGATGTTGTTGGTACTGGTTCTTCTCGTAAGTCTGCAACTAACTCTGTACTTTGGTTCATGGGCGATGATATCCCATTCGTACCAAACAAGCGTGTTGGCGGTGTATGTCTAGGTAATAAAATTGCTCCAATCTTCTTCAATACAATGGAAGATTCAGGCGCACTACCAATCGAATTAAATGTTGATGAGCTTAACATGGGTGAGCAAATCGATATTTACCCGTACGAAGGTGTTGTTAAGAGCCACGGTACTGACAAAGTAATCTCAACTTTTGAACTTAAATCTGATGTAATTTTAGATGAAGTTCGTGCTGGTGGTCGTATACCACTTATCATTGGTCGTGGTTTAACTGATAAAGCACGTACATCACTTGGCCTAGGTCCAACTGATGTATTTAAAGTACCAACAGTGACAGAAGTGTCTGAAAAAGGCTTCACACTAGCGCAAAAAATGGTTGGTAAAGCGTGTAACGTTCCAGGTATTCGCCCAGGCCAATACTGTGAACCTAAAATGACAACTGTTGGCTCGCAAGATACAACAGGTCCTATGACACGTGACGAACTTAAAGACTTAGCATGTTTAGGTTTTTCTGCAGATTTAACAATGCAGTCTTTCTGTCATACGTCGGCTTACCCTAAACCAATCGATGTAAACACTCACCATACGCTTCCTGATTTCATCATGAACCGTGGCGGTGTGTCACTTCGCCCAGGTGATGGTGTAATTCACTCATGGTTAAACCGTATGTTATTACCAGATACTGTAGGTACTGGTGGTGATTCACATACACGTTTCCCATTAGGTATTTCATTCCCAGCAGGTTCGGGTGCAGTAGCATTCGCAGCAGCTACAGGTGTTATGCCTCTTGATATGCCTGAGTCAATTTTGGTTCGCTTTAAAGGTGAAATGCAACCAGGTATCACTTTACGTGACCTTGTACATGCAATCCCTTACTTCGGTATTAAAGAAGGTTTATTAACAGTTGAGAAAAAAGGTAAAATTAACGAATTCTCTGGTCGTGTACTAGAAATTGAAGGCGTTGAACACCTAACTGTTGAGCAAGCGTTTGAACTATCAGATGCATCTGCAGAGCGTTCTGCAGCAGGTTGTGCGGTTAAACTTTCTAAAGAGTCTATCGCAGAATACCTAGAATCAAACATTGTTATGCTTAAATGGATGATCTCTGAAGGTTACGGCGATGTACGTACTATTGAGCGTCGTATTACTGCAATGCAAGATTGGTTAGCTAACCCAGAACTAATGGAAGCTGACGCTGATGCAGAGTACAAACATGTACTTGAAATCGATTTAGCAGATATTAAAGAGCCAATCCTTTGTGCTCCAAATGACCCAGATGATGCACGTTTATTATCTGATGTTACTGGCGAGAAAATCGACGAAGTATTCATCGGTTCTTGTATGACTAACATCGGTCACTTCCGCGCAGCAGGTAAGTTACTAGATGGCTTTAAAGGTCGTATCCCAACTCAGCTTTGGGTTGCCCCGCCAACTAAGATGGATAAAGATCAGCTTACAGACGAAGGTTACTACGGTATCTTTGGTCGTGTAGGTGCACGTATCGAAACTCCAGGTTGTTCACTATGTATGGGTAACCAAGCACGTGTTGCAGACAAAGCAACGGTTGTGTCTACCTCTACACGTAACTTCCCTAACCGTTTAGGTAATGGCGCGAACGTATTCTTAGCTTCAGCAGAACTTGCTGCAGTAGCGGCTATTTTAGGTAAACTACCTACTCCAGCTGAGTACCAAGAATACGCAGCGAAGATTAATGCAACGGCTGCAGATACTTACCGTTACTTAAACTTCCACCGTATGCCTGCTTACACTAAAAAAGCAGACAACGTGATTATTCAACAAGCTGTATAACTTTTAGAGTTTGTTTAAAAACCCGCTTCGGCGGGTTTTTTATTGGCTAAAACAAATATTAGATAGTTCATGCTTCTTTTTTTATATTATTGTATTAACTCTAGTCTTAAATTGCTTTTAAAGTAATTAATCGCGCAAAAATTCCTATCAAAATGCATTAAAATCCTTATCAATATTCTCATTATTTTAGGCGAGATTTTATGACAGCATTAAACAACCAGAATTTATTGCAACTACGTTTTGTTAACCAAGGAAATATTGATTTGGTTAAACCTTCTTTTGATAACCTTCCTGCAAACCTTTATGCAGATGGTGCCTTTCGTAAACGTCGTTATTCAGTAGTAAAAATGCAAAATGGTGAAATAAAGCTACAGCAAGCCAAAGCATTTGTTCAAGATGATTCAATTAATACTTTTCAAGGCAATGTAGAGCGTACTTACGAAAATTTAGAGCAAAGTTTACTTGAGTCAGAGGGCATGAAAAGCATTGTAAATGAGTTTCGCCAACTTACCGGTATTGATGAGCAGCGTGATATTGAAATTCATCAGTTCCGCATGCTTGCCATTGATAGCGATACACCTGCAGCGCCAGAAGGCGTGCATCAAGATGGTTTTGACCATGTATGTATATGCGGTGTTTCTCACGAGAACTTAGAAGGTGGCGAACTGCTTGTATACGAAAACAAGCAAGCTGAGCCTTGTTTTAAAATGGAAATAAAAGACGGCATGTTTGCATTAATAAACGACCGTCAAGTGTGGCATAACGCAACACCTATGAACAAAATTGATGCTAGCAAACCAGGTTACCTGGATTGTTTTGTATTAACGTCTTAAGGAAGTTAGGCATGAACATAACGCAATTACGTGAGCAGTTTCCAGCATTAATGCAGAACGTTGATGGTAAATCGCCAATATTTTTAGACGGACCAGGTGGCTCGCAGGTACCAACATCGGTGCTTACTGCGATGACAGCTTATTTAGGTCATTATAATTCGAACTTAGGTGGCGCGTTTTTTTCAAGTGATAAAACGGTTGAGTTGATGGCGAATGCGCGCCAAGCCGCCGCTGACTTACTTAATGCACCTAGCTCACAACAAATTGTGTTTGGTCCAAACATGACCAGCCTTACGTTTAGTTTTAGCCGTGCAATTTCACGCGACTGGCAGGCTGGCGATGAAATAGTTGTAACCAATGCCGATCACTTCTCGAATGTATCGTCGTGGCAACAAGCTGCAGAAGATAAAGACGTTAAAGTTAATACGGCTTTAATTAACGAAGCTGATTGCAGCTTAGATATGGCGCAATTTGAAAGCTTATTAAACAGCAACACTAAGCTTGTAGCGGTCACTTACGCTTCAAATACCACAGGTTCAATTAATAATATTAAACGTATTGTTGAGCTTGCTCACGCTGTAGGTGCACTTGTTTATGTTGATGCCGTACATTATGCACCGCACGAACTTGTTGACGTGCAAGCACTTGATTGCGACTTCTTAGCGTGCTCTGCGTATAAGTTTTTTGGTCCGCATTTAGGTATGGTTTACGGTAAAAAAGAACATTTAGACGGGTTTACGCCTTACAAGGTTGAGCCAGCTAAAGACGTAGCACCAGGTCGCTGGGAAACCGGCACGCAAAGCTTTGAAGCAATGGCTGGTTTTATCGCAGCTGTTGATTACATTGCGGCGATTAGCGAACTTGACGATAGCCATTCACGCCGCGAAAAGTTAAGCGTTGCTTTTGCTAAAACTAAGCAGCACGAAATGGCGCTTAGCGAACACTTTTTAACGCGCTTAGTTAATTATCCACGTATTAAGTTATTTGGTATTGATGATTTTGATCGCCTTAATGAGCGTACACCTACTTTTGCTTTAATTTTTGAAGGGCTTGAGCCACGCGCCGTTTCAGAATTTCTAGGTAAGCAGCATATTTGCGTGTGGGATGGTAATTTTTACGCGCAAGGGTTGTGCAAGCAATTAGATGTGCTTGATAAAGGCGGCGTAGTGCGCATTGGTTGTATGCACTACAACACCATTGAAGAGCTAGATCAGTTGTTTAATTTATTTGATGAACTGCTTGGTTAAATAATACTGATTTTGGTGCGCTAACTCTTAGGCGCACCATATATTTGTTCTGCACGGTTAAACAGTACCCACGAGGTTAAAATATACTTATCGTTTGATACTGGCTTATTGCCTCTATGAGTATGTGTAAAGTAGCCAGGTGCTATTACCATAGTGCCTTTTTGAGGGGCTATTTTACGGTTTTGATAATAAAACTCTGTTTCACCACCTTCCTCTACATCGTTTAAGTAAAACATAAATAACAACACGCGATGCAAAGCTTCATTGTGTTGTAGCTGCGGATAAACTTCACTGTGCCAGTAAGGGTAGCCACCTTTGTTTACTTCGTATTTTTGCGCTTGAATGTTACCGAGTCTAAAAATTTGCTGAACTAAAACGGGTAACTGCGGTTTACCCACTTCTTCAAAATTCTCTTGGGTTAAATCGACTACTTCACCTGTTTTTGGATGGTAAACCTTTAAGCCAAATGCCCCAATCATCATAAAAATATGCTCTTCAACATACTTAAAAACATGCTGTGCAGTCGTTTGTTGTATATGTTTTAATTGTTGTGCATATTCGGGGTGATTATTTAAGTGCAGGTCGTGGCTGTCTTTTTTCTTTAAGTCGATACCGCCCGATGTTACCCCTTGTCTTACATGCGGGCTTTGCGCGAATGTGGAAATAAATTCATCGCAAAACTCATCGCTTAATGCGTTATCAATAACGCGTATAAAGTCCGTCATGGTTTACCTTTGTATAATTATTATTGGATTTTTATGTTTATTGAAAAAGTGATGCCGCGCTTTAGCGAAACAGATGCACTCGGACACATTAACAATACCGTACTCCCTGTATGGTTTGAAGTCGCACGTGGACCTATTTTTAAGTTTTTTACACCGGACTTAAATCCACATGATTGGAAATTGATTATCGCCAAAGTTGAAGTGTCGTTTGTAGGCGAGTTATTTTATGGCCACGAAGTGACAGTAAAAACCTCTGTAGAGCATATAGGGACTAGTTCTTTTACGCTGAGGCAAGAAGCATGGCAACACGATAAATGCTGCGCAATAGGCAAAGCTGTGATGGTGAGGTACGATTTTATTGCTAAATCAAAGCAAGCGCTTAGCATTGACGAAAAAGCAGCGCTTAACGAGCATATTTACCAAGGCAGTTAACCTTACAAAGCTTATATTTTATATAAGCTCATGCTGAGCTGGATTAGTGTAAATAAATAATGGCAGCTGTAATACCTATCCTCAATAATACTTAATCAATTTGAGGGATTAAATCTGACGATAACTGCGTTAAAAATTTCTGATATAGAACAACTAAATAACGAAATTTTTGCCTTGTTATCAACACGATTTTCTTACCTCAAAATAGATCACTTAATTAAGTGAAGAGGTATAAATTTTTGTCGAGAAATTTTAACGTATTTAGATTGAGTTGCAGGCTTCAATTATATACTATTTATATTATATATTGTTGCGCCGTTATAACAGGAAATGTTAATTCGGTAATTTGATTGGAGTATGCGTGTGACATCTATTGCCAGTAACCAGCCTTTACAAGTTATTCAGCTCAGTGATGGTGAGAATTTAGCAGCTGAAATTTTGCCGTTTGGCGCAATAATAAAAAGCATTAAATTTAAAAAACAAGAAATGACGCTTAGCGTCGATGACCCTCAATACTATCTTGAAAACCCATTTTACTTAGGCGCTACAGTAGGTCGATACGCTAATCGTATTGCGAAGGGGCGTTTTAACTTATCTGGTACGCAGTATCAACTAGAGGCAAATAACGGTCCTAATAGCCTACATGGCGGTGTTAAAGGTTTTAATAAAGTACTTTGGCAAGTAACTAAACAAACTGAAAGTGAAGTTGAGCTTTATTATTGCTCGCCCGACGGCGAACAAGGTTTCCCCGGTGAGTTGCAGGTTTGGCAAACTATTAGCGCTAAAAACGGCGAGCTTACTCTGCACTTTAAAGCGATAACGAATAAAGAAACGCTCGTTAACTTTACCAACCATTGCTATTTTAATCTTGATGGCAGTGAGTCAATTAATGAGCATCTTGTTCAAATTAATACCGATCGTTACCTTCCTATTGATACAACTAGTATTCCACTTAATGAAGCCGCTTTAGTTTGCGGTACCTGCTTTGACTTTACTAAGCCAGCTCAAGTTGGTGAGGCCTTAAGCGCCGTTCATCCTCAGCTAGAAGCTGGAAATGGCTTTGATCACTGCTATATTTTTAATGATGACAGCAGTTTAAAGACGATGGCTACATTAACTTCGCCACACACGAACGTTAGTTTAACCCTTAAAAGTACGCAGCCAGGCATGCAGCTTTATACCGCAAACTTTGTTGGTTCGCCTTTTAAAGCACGGCAAGCTTTGTGTTTTGAAGCGCAAAATTGGCCAGATGCGCCAAATCGTGAAAATTTTCCAAAGGCTAATTTATTGCCAGCAGAGAAATACGAACAGGTTATTATTTACGCTTTTTCTGAGTGAATACAGTTCTTTAATGTTAATTAAAAGAAAATCAAAAGAAAATATACGGTAATTGAATGCTATCCATAATTAAGGAAAAGGTTGCACTTTTTGCCGGTTTAAAGTATTTATAATATAAATAGTATTTGAAACTATACGCACTACCACAACGACACAACGACTACACACAATCAGGAGTTTTTAAAAAATGGTAATTAACAATAAGTTATCGTTCAACAAGAAAACCGCGCTCAGTATTGCTATCACTGGTATATTGGCAAGCGGAAGCGTTGCAGCTCAAGGCGCTGAAGGCAATACGCCTACAGTAGTAAATGAAGATGTTGAAGTTATCGCAGTAACGGGTATCCGCAGCAGCTTACGTTCATCAATGTTAGATAAAAAAGCATCTAATGTTGTTACAGACGGGATTAAAGCAGAAGATCTTGGTAAATTTCCTGATTTAAACGTAGCAGAGTCTCTGCAACGTATTACAGGTGTAGCAATTGACCGTAGTGGTGGTGAAGGCCAAGCGGTAACTATTCGTGGTTTTGGTCCACAATTTAATACTGTACTTGTTAATGGTCGTCAAATTGCGACAGACAGTGCAGGTCGTGAATTTAATTTTGATGTATTAGCAGCAGATCAAATCACCGGTGCTGATATTTATAAAAGTAATACTGCAACGCTTCAAGAAGGCGGCATTGGTGGTACGGTTAACGTAACTACAGCACGCCCTTTTGATTTTGGTGGTTTACATATTTTAGGTTCAGTTAAAGGTATGTACGAAAGCCTTTCTGAAGAAGTATCTCCATCAACATCATTCTTAATAAGTAATACGTTTAACGATGACAAGCTAGGTGTGCTTTTTGCCATCACTAATCAACAACGTAAACTTCAAAATAACCAAATTTTAACGGCAGGTTGGCGCGGTGGCCAAACAATATCTAACCCAACTGATGGTGTATTGTTTGAAAATGCCTACATTCCACGTAACTGGGACCAAGTAGTTGATGAGCAAGACCGTGAACGTACAAACGCAAGTTTAGTACTTCAATATGCACCATCTGACGATGTTACGATTACGGTTGATGGAATGATTTCAAAATTTGAAGTTGATTCGTCAGTGCGTGATTTAGCATCTTGGTTCGAACCAGACCGTGTAGGCAGCGCAACAATTGATGCTGAAACGGGTACGCTTTTAACTTTCTCTCAAGAAGTTGGCTTAGGCGCGCCAAGTGGCGACCCTGCAAGTGACTTTGTATCACATACACGTAACTCACGTGATGTAACTAATAAAGCATTTGGTATTAATGTTGACTGGCAAGTAAACGAGTCACTAAAAGCAAAATTTGATGTATCTCGCTCAACAGCTGAAAACGACCGTGCAGGTAATGATCGTTTTAACGTAGTGGGTATTATTAACAGCTATACTTTTGATGGTACAGGCAGCATTCCTACCGTACAGCATGATGGCTTTGAAAATGGTTCATTGCCAGATCCAAGCCTAGCGCGTCTTCACTACAACGAAATTGGTAACCAATTTACTGATGAAGATGAAATCACTGAAGTAAAAGCCGATTTTGAATACGTGCCAGATAAAGGCCCAGTAGAGCGTATTAACTTTGGTGCTTATCGCCAAGAGCGTGAAAAATCTAGCTTCCAAATTTTTGGTAGCCAATGTCAATTTTGTGGTTACGGTACACAAGCACCGCTTGATGAAATTGATTTTGAAGCATACACAGCGAGTAATTACTTCCCTGGTTTAATCGATACATTTTATAGCTACGATGGCGATAAAATGCTTGATTACTTAGCCGATCAAGGTTTTCCAGTAGAGCCAACGCTACAAAATAACCGTTACACAATTAACGAAGACATCACTAGTTTATACATGGACTTTACGCTTGGTTTTGATTTAGCTGATATGCCGGTAACCGTTAATATGGGTGCTCGTTACTCTGAAACCGATATTGAAGTTGCTGCTATACAAAGCTTTATTAGCGATGTAGTTCCAACGTCAGATGCGACATTGTTTGCTAACGTATTTGGTCCTGCGACTAATATTGAACAAGGTACTAGCTACTCAAACTTACTACCGTCTTTCAACGTTAAGCTTGAGCTACAAGATAATATGATTTTACGTTTTGCCGCGTACGATAGTATTACTCGTCCAACTATGTCTCAGTTATCTCCTGCGACAAACTTTAACGAACCACGTCGTCAAAACTTAACGGCAAGTGGTGGCAATCCAGCACTTAAACCATTCCAATCAGAAAACTGGGATATCTCTTACGAGTGGTACTACAACGATGCTAACTTATTTAGCTTTGCAGTATTTAGTAAAGAAGTTGACGACTTTATTGTTACGTTAACGGGTGCAGAAACATACGAAATGTCTGACCGTTCAGGTCCTGATTTTGCGTGTACTACATGTACAGACCAAACAGATGACGAACTTATTGGTAGCTCAGAAGTTTACACTGTAAGCCGTCCTCAAAATGGTGAGTCTGCAACCGTAACAGGCTTCGAAGTGGGTGTTACTCACATGTTTGAAAATGGCTTTGGCTTTATTGCCAATGCGACTGTTGTGAATAGCGACATTAGTGTAGGTGATGATACAACTCAAACATTTGCACTTGAAGGTTTGGGCGATTCACAAAACTTAGTATTGTTTTATGAGCAAGACAACTGGCAAGCACGTGTTGCATTTAACAACCGTGAAGGCTTTTTACGCTTAGTTGATAACGGCTTCAATGGTGAACCAGTGAACGTAGAAACGTACGGCCAGTGGGATATTAGTGCAAGCTACGATATTAATGAAAACTTCACTATTTTTGCTGAAGGCATCAATATCACTGAAGAAGAGTTAGTACAAACAGGTCGTTTTGCTAACCAAATTTATTCAGTGGAAGATAATGGCTCACGTTACGCGTTTGGTATTCGCGGATCGTTTTAATTAATGTTTGAGGCGAACTTCTCGCCTCTTGTTTCATTGCAGCACATTAGTGCTAATACCAATTAGGTTAATTTAACAGTAATGTATATTAGTTAACCTAATTGGCTAAAATGAAGCCACATTAAATCCAAATGCCCTACCGGGCATTTGTTGTATAAAACGTTATCAAAGATACTCAAAGAGTAGTCCATTATGAATAAAACAATAAAAACAATCGCAGTAATTGGTGGCGGCACAGCAGGATGGTTGAGCGCTGCAATTATAGCTTCGTATCACCAAGGTAAAAATGGTGATGGCTTAAAAGTGATGTTGGTTGAATCGTCAGATATTCCAACAATTGGTGTAGGTGAAGGTACCTGGCCCACGATGAAAAACACACTTCAGCAAATAGGTTTGCGTGAAGTTGATGTATTTAAAGCCTGTAACGCTACCTTTAAGCAAGGTGGTAAATTTGTAAATTGGACGCACGGCAACAACGACTTTTACTACCATCCATTTACTGTACCGCTAGGCTACGGCCGCATAGATTTAGCCCCTTATTTAGATAATGTTGAAGACTTTGCACAGCAAACTAATTTTCAACATGATATTTGCGAAGCAAGCTTAGCCCCAAGAGGTATAGCGCAGGGTGAATATCAAGGTAATTGTAATTATGCTTATCACTTAGATGCCGGCGCTTTTGCAGAAATGCTTAAACAGCATTGTAAAAGTAAGCTTGATGTAGAGCATATTATTGGTACTGTTGATCAGGTAAAGCTTGATGACGATGGTGCAATAAATGAGCTTACTCTAAAAGATCAACCCCGCACTATAAACGCCGATTTATTTATAGACTGTACTGGTTTTTCATCATTGTTATTAGGCCAAGCGCTCAACGTACCGTTTAAAAAAATGGACCACGTGCTATTTAACGACAGCGCACTGGCTATGCAAGTCCCTTACGATGAAAACGATGACTCCTTAGCCAGCCATACCATAGCAACAGCGCAAAACGCTGGATGGATTTGGGATATAGGTTTAACGCACCGCCGAGGTGTAGGGCATGTTTATTCAAGCAAGTTTTTATCAGACGATGAAGCAGAGCAAAACCTAAGAAACTATTTAGGCGATGCAGCAAACGGTTTAACTGCCCGTAAAATTAGCTTTGAATCAGGATACCGTGAGAAGTTTTGGCATAAAAACTGTGTTGCAGTGGGTATGTCAGCAGGGTTTGTAGAGCCGCTTGAAGCAACCGCTATTATGCTTGTTGAAATTTCAGCACGCTTTGTAGCAGAGCATATGCCAGCAGATACACAAGTAATGCCTATTGTAGCTAAACGCTTTAACGAGCAAATGGACTACCGCTGGCAGCGTATTATCGACTTTTTAAAGCTCCATTACATGCTAACCAAGCGTCCAGAACCTTACTGGCAAGCGCATGTACAGCCCAATACTATTCCACAAACCCTGCAAGAAGATTTACTGCTTTGGGGAAGCCGTGGCCCGCTTATTCAAGATTTTCATGGCGCATTAGAGTTATTCCCTGCTGCCAGTTATCAGTATGTTTTGTACGGTATGGGCTTTAAGCCTGACTTTACTAAACAAGCATATTTGTATTCACAACATGTGCAAGCCAAACAAATAATTGAACGTAACAGCCAGCTTACACAGCAGATGTTGCAAACTTTGCCGCCTCACCGTGCTTTTATAGAGCAGTGGTTAGCAGCTAACCCAGTTTAAGGATGTGTAACTATGGCTATTAGTGAACTAGTAAACACCAAGCACCAAACATTAAAAATTAACCCCAATGCAGCCGTTGAATATGCAAAAACGCAGCATTTAGTTAATTTAAGAGCAAATGAAATAGCAAAAGCAGCCTGCGACTTACCTATTTTTTTAGCACGTAATACACAAAATGGTAGTTATACCGTATCAGCGTTAACCAGCTTTAGTGCAGGTCAAAGTTTATTGGTTAATAACAACCAATGGCAGGCACTTTACACACCGGTATGTATGCAAACCCAGCCTCTTTATTTAATGACCCGAGAAGCAAATAGTAGCGATTATTTTATCGCGATTGATGATCAAAGCTCAGCCGTAAACACGCAGCAAGGTGAGGCACTATTTGATGCTAAAGGTAACCCGAGTTTATTTTTAAGTGCACAGCAAAAACTGTTAGAAAGCGACTTAAAAAATGACTATCAAACGTATCAATTTACCCAAGAAGTTGCGCGGTTAGGACTCATTAAAAACATAGATATTGTATTGCAGTTTGAACAAGGCGAAACCCAAACTATTCAAGGTTTGAGCACCGTTGATGAAGACAAACTGCAAATATTAAATAGCGATACCGTTGCAAACTTACACAAGCAAGGTTACTTGAGTGTGCTTAACAGCATGCTTATTTCACTGTTTCAGTTAAATGCATTGGTAAAGCTGCATAACCAACGTCCCGAACTTATGCCTTTAAAGCAGATTAAGTTAGAACTAAGTCGAGATGCGCACGCGCTGTAGCGTGCACTTTTTTATTACACAGACATTGCGCATAACGCGCAGGAGACACACACATGTCAGATAACATTATACAGCTGGTGGTTTTTGTTTTTGTCACCGCTTTAATTGGTGGCCTTACTTATTGGAAATGCCGAGGCCAAAATCGCAATAACGGACAAAGCCAAACCAAAGAGTATTTTTTAGCGGGCGGTGGCCTTACTTGGATGTTTGTTGCAGGTTCAATCACATTAACTAATTTAAGTACTGATCAGCTTGTAGGTATGAATGGTAACCAAATGGCTTTACTGGTTTGGTGGGAGCTTGCAGCAATTATAGGTTTGATTATTTTAGCCAAAGTGTTCATTCCTGTTTATTACAAATACAACTGTACAACTACCACAGAGCTTTTAGAAAAGCGCTATAACAACAAACATATTCGCGCTGTTATTGGTGGTTTATTCTTCTTAGGTAATGCACTTATTTATATGCCAGCGGTTATTTATTCTGGCGCGCTATTTATGCAAACCATGTTTAAGGTTGATATTCCGCTAATGTATATTGCCACCGCATTTGCCATTATTGGTGCTATTTATGCGTTTTTTGGTGGTCTACGTGCAGTTGCAGTGTCTGATACTTACAACGGTTTACTGGTACTGGGTATGGCTGTTTTAGTGGTATTTTTAGCACTTAATGCGATTAATTATGACTTTACGGGTATTCCTGAGGAGCGCTTAACACTCATAGGCGATGCTGACTCACCTATTCCGTGGCCAACACTTTTAACCGGTATGATCTTTATTCAAATGTATTACTGGGGTACTAACCAAACAATTACGCAACGAGCCATGGCTGCTCCTAATGTTAAAGAAGCGCAAAAAGGTATATTTGCCGCAGCGGGTATTCGCTTTTTAATCGTCCCTGCAATTGTGGTATTACCGGGTATTATTTCGTTTAAACTTTATGGTGATATTGGCGACGCTGCTTATGGTCGAATTGTGGGTGATGTAATGCCAGTATGGTTAACCGGTGTGTTCGCAGCGGCAATGGCAGCAGCAGTACTCTCTACTTACAACAGCTTATTAAATTCAGCTACAGCACTATACGTGTGTGACATTCACGAAGCTTACTTTAATAAAGAGCCAAGTGTTGTAAAGCTAAGCGGTTACGTAACATTGCTACTAACAAGCTTAACACTGGTACTTGTACCAATTTACCAGCAAGCAGACAGTATTATTAACTTGCTACAGCAATTAAACGGCTTATTAAGTATGCCTATATTCTCAATTTTTGTAGTGGGCTTATTATTTAAAAATGTTGATGCACGTGCAGGTATTGCAGCAGTAATTTTAGGTGTTGTAATGTACGGCATGCTTACGTTTGCAAACTCACCACTACATACTGACATTCATTACATTCATTTAATGCCAATTACACTGATTGTATGTGTAGCTTTTGCATTGATAGTAAATAAAGTGGTATTTGGTTTGAATGCGCAGTGGGCAGGTAAAACACCGGCACTTGATGACGCAGGACAAGTACAAGTACAAAAATAGATTGTAAATAGTTTAAGCTGACAAAATCGGTCATGGGGCAACTCTGGCCGATTTTTTATATATATTAAAAGCAATAACAGAGCTTTAAAGTAAAGGTTAGTTTAATAACTTTTATTACAGTGGTACTTCCAGTGAGTTTATCTGACTATTTGCGATGTAAAGACTATCAAAACCTAATTTGTATGATATATACTATTATTATTGAGTGTCACCATCTGATAGATTGTGGCTCAAGCAAAGAGATACATTTAGTAAATAGTGTAGCTTACTAATTTTCGTTATATTTATAACTCACACAATGAACAAGAGGATAGGAAAATCATGGCCGACACTAAATCATTTTATCGATTAGACAGTGTAAACAGCACCGTTATTTTCGACTGCCAGAGCAAAACACCGGCGTTACTGTACTTTGGTAAACGCCTATCTGAGCAAACAACAGAAACAATGCTAACTCAGCTTGCTACGCGTCAAGAAGTAAAATGTGCCGTGGTTGAAGAAGCGCCTATTTCTCTATCTCCACTACTCGGTGAGGGCTTTACTGGTGCGCCAGGGCTTGAGCTAGTAAACGACTCAATCGCATGGTCAGTAGGGCCAGAGCTTCAAGAAGTGCGTCAGCCTTCAGCCGCAACACTTGAATTTGTAAGCGTAGATAAGCTTCGTGGTATTGAAGTCGTGCACAGCATTACGCTTGACAACAACAGTGACGTACTAAGCGCACATACTGTATTAACTAATTTAGGCGACTTACCGCTAAGCGTGAACTTTTGCGCAGCACCAACATTTCAGCTACCAGATAGCGTAAGCAAAATAGTGAGCTTTGAAGGTCGTTGGTCAAATGAATTTCAACGTCAATCTGTTGATTTAGTGCTTGGGAGTTTTGTACGCGAAAACCGTAAAGGCAAAACATCACACGATGTATTTCCTGGTTTATTAGTGCATAACGAAAATGCAGGCGAGCAACACGGCGAATGTTACGGCTTTCATTTAGGTTGGAGTGGTAACAATAAACTACGCGCAGAGCTTTTAGCTGAAGGTCGTCGTTATGTACAAATGGGTGAGCTATTACTTCCTGGTGAGCTTATGCTTGCTAAAGGTCAAACATATCAAAGCCCGAGCATTTATGGCTCGTTTTCGAGTGAAGGTTTTAGTGCGCTTTCTCGTAATTTTCATCGTTTTGTTAAAGCTAATTTACTTAGCCAAGCACAGCGTGAAAAAACACGTCCTGTGCATTACAACACATGGGAAGGCATATACTTTGATCACGACGTAGACACGCTTAAGCAGCTAGCCGACAAAGTAGCGCCGTTAGGTATTGAGCGTTTTGTACTTGATGATGGTTGGTTTAAAGGCCGCCGTGCCGATAACGCTGGTTTAGGTGATTGGACAGTAGATTACAAAATTTACCCCGATGGTTTATCACCCGTTATAGATCATGTGAATAGCTTAGGTATGGAGTTTGGTATTTGGTTTGAACCAGAAATGGTTAACCCAGATAGTGATTTATACCGCGCGCATCCTGATTGGGTTTTAGGCTCAGAAAATAACGAGCAGTTAAGCTTTAGAAATCAGCTAGTACTTGATTTAACGCGCTCTGAGGTTGTTGAGTACCTATACAAAGCGATTGA
This sequence comes from Pseudoalteromonas sp. SR41-7, assembly GCF_014163935.1. NCBI lineage: Bacteria > Pseudomonadati > Pseudomonadota > Gammaproteobacteria > Alteromonadales > Pseudoalteromonadaceae > Pseudoalteromonas > Pseudoalteromonas sp. SR41-7. The sequence goes on from NZ_JACJEF010000010.1 coordinate 74,490, forward strand.
CGATATTTTAGTTGAATACCCAACTATTAAGTACATTAAATGGGATATGAACCGCGATATTAACCATGCGGGTAATTTTGATGGCAAGCCTGCTGTGCATCAGCAAACATTGGCACTTTATCGTTTAATTGACCGTATTAAAGCGGCGCACCCTGGTCTTGAAATAGAAAGCTGTTCGTCAGGTGGTGCACGTGTAGATTACGGCGTACTTGCACACACAGATCGTGTATGGACGTCAGATTCAAACGATGCGCTAGATCGCCTTGAAATACAGCGTGGATGTTCTTTCTTTTTCCCATCGTCGGTTATGGGTGCACACGTAGGCCCACGCGATTGTCATATCACAGGGCGTAATGTAAGTATTGAAATGCGTGCTGCGGTATCAATGTTTGGCCACATGGGAATCGAAATGGACCCACGTGAACTGACCGATCACGAATACAATGCACTTAAAGCGGCAATAGCACTACACAAAGAGCATCGTGAGTTTATTCATGCTGCCGATTTATACCGCCTAGATAGCGACGATTTATCAATTAACTTTGGTTTAATTGATGCGCAAAAAACAAAAGCGTTATTTGCCTATAACAGCGTTCGCGAAACACCGCGTACAGCGCCTAATAAGCTTCGTTTTGTTGGCCTAGATGCCGATGCGCAGTACACACTTAATTTAGTGTGGCCGGTAAAATTTGAAGAGTATCGCCCATCTTCTATTGCTGCGGTAAATGGTCAAACATTTACAGGTGAAGCGCTAATGCAGTTTGGTTTACAAATGCCAATTTCATTCCCGCAAACATCGCTTATATTTGAGCTTAATAAAGCTTAAATTTAACTAAGAGCAGTAAAGGGCGAAAATCGCTTTTATGCTGCTCTATTGAGATATCAGAAGTCAGCTCTATATTGTTTAGAGCTGACTTTTTTATATCCTTAGTAAGCTAATTTAGTAAATTAACTTAGTAAACTCAAAAATATAGAAAATAGAGTGGTTACGCTTGCGCGTAATTTTGCTTATTACCCAACCAACGTTGAATTAGCGGGTCAACAACCTCTGGGTGTTGCTTAAGCATTTGTTGTGCAATCGGTCTAACTTGGTTGAGGATGTGCTTATCGCGGGTAAGATCGGCAATTTTAAACTCGGCTAACCCTGTTTGTTTTGTACCGAGTACTTCACCAGGGCCACGAATTTCTAAATCGCGCTCTGCTATCACAAAGCCATCGTTACTATCGCGTAGTACACCTAATCGCTTTTGAGCGGTATGAGACAGTGGTGCGTGGTATAAAAGCACGCAATGCGATGCAGTAGCGCCACGGCCAACTCGCCCACGTAACTGATGCAGCTGTGCTAAGCCTAAGCGCTCAGGGTTTTCTATAATGATTAAGCTCGCATTAGGGACATCTACACCAACTTCAATAACCGTCGTGGCAACTAAAACATGTATATTACCTGCCTTAAACTCGCTCATAATGGCTTGTTTTTCAGCTGATTTCATTCGCCCATGTACTAAGCCTACGTTTAGCTCTGGTAATGCTTCTTTTAACTGTAGTGCACTGTCTTCGGCGGCTTGGCATTGCAGTACTTCAGATTCATCAATAAGTGTACACACCCAATAAACTTGGCGGCCTTGCTCGTTACACGCTAATTTAACGCGGGCAATAATATCGTCTCTGCGAGTATCAGGAAGTGCCACTGTTGTGATTGGCGTACGCCCAGGTGGCAGCTCGTCAATCACAGAGGTTTCTAAGTCGGCATAGGCGGTCATGGCGAGTGTACGTGGAATGGGTGTTGCGGTCATGACTAGTTGATGAGGGTAACAATCACCAAACTTACCTTTTTCACGCAGTGATAAACGCTGGTGGACACCAAAGCGGTGTTGTTCATCAATAACGATAAGCACTAAGTTATTAAACTTAACTTCATCTTGAAATAAAGCGTGAGTACCTACAATCATTTGCGCTTCACCAGAGGCTATTTTTTCAAGTGTTGCTACGCGCTCTTTGCCTTTTGTTTTACCGCCAAGCCAAGCAACTGTTATACCTAGTTGATTAAACCACGTTGTAAAATTAACACCATGTTGCTCTGATAAAATTTCAGTAGGAGCCATTAAAGCGACTTGAAAGCCCTGCGCAATGGCTGTTAGTGCACTAAGTGCTGCTACTAGGGTTTTACCAGAGCCTACATCGCCTTGTACTAAACGCATCATGGGATACGCGTGTTGCATGTCACCTTTAATCTCAGCAACTACGCGGCTTTGCGCATTTGTGGGTGCAAAAGGAAGTTGCTCTAAAAATTGGCTTTCTAATGTGTTTACCGGATTTAATGCCACGGCTTTTACTTGTTGCCCTTGCTCTCGCACTTTTAATAAGCTGAGGTTTTGAGCAAGTAACTCCTCAAATACAAGGCGCTGTTGAGCAGGGTGAGTACCTTGCTCTAATGCAGCTACATCAACATTATTTGGTGGGCGGTGCAGTAATAATAAGGCGTCACTTAGCGGCATATTTGATGGCTGCCACTGTGAAGGCAGTAGTTCTTCTACTGAGTATTTATTTAGTAAATCAATAGCCTGTTCGCTTAAAGCTCTAATCGATAGTTGCTTTAAGCCTTCGGTTGTTGAATAAACGGGCGTTAATGTTGTCGCTACCGGCTGCTCGTTAGAGGTATCGCTGATGCTGTATTCAGGATGACTCATTTCAAAGCCAACACGGCCACGGCGCACTTCACCAAAACAACGTATTATTTTACCAGCGCTAAATGCGTTTTTTTGTGCAGCGGTAAAATTAAAAAATCGTAGTGTTAGCCTGCCAGTACCATCATTGATTTGGCAAACAAGCATGCGCCTTTTTCCAAACGTGATTTGGCTTGTTTCAATTGTTGCTTCAACACTCACGTGGCTATGTAGTGACAACTCATTAATCGCGTATAAGCGAGTGCGATCTTCATAGCGAAGTGGCAAATGAAAAAGCATATCTTGCACAGTTAAAATACCTAGCTTTAACAAACGCTCAGCCATTTTTGGGCCGACCCCTTTGAGCTCTGTAATTGGGTATTGATTTAAGCTAGGTTTAGACAAATTATATCAATCTTATTATTTGTGAATAAGTTAAGTGTACTTACAGAGCTTTAGTCCATCAAGTATGTTTTAAAGCTTGCCAAAATTGCTCGTCAGCGACTATTTCACCGTTTTCATCAAGTGCAGGATAAGGTAATTTTTTTTGTTTACACTGCCTTGCGATAATAGGGTGGCAGCCTTCAAAGTAAAGTGGATGTTTAACTTCGGCGCTCAACATATCTCTATTATATAAACCAGCCAGCTCGCGTTGGCGCTGTGCTTCAAACAATATTAGCGCAGCAGCAACTGAAACATTTAGTGATTGCACCATGCCTTGCATTGGAATAATAATATTTTGATCGGCATATTCTAGGGCTTTTTCTGATATCCCTGTTTTTTCTTGTCCAACAATAATAGCCGTTGGCTTGGTGTAATCTACTTCTCTAAAATCAACGGCATCTTCTGATAAGTGAGTCGCTAATATTTGTATTTCTGGATTGCGTTCACGCATTGCAGTAACTGCATCATCAATATTTCTATGTAAGTGCGTCTCTAGCCAGTTTTTACTGCCACCTGAGGTATTATTTGTTAGCCATTTTTGCTTTTCAGGCCATACAGCATGTACGTGATGACAACCAACCGCATCAGCACTTCGTACTATTGCAGATAAGTTATGGTGTTTGTGCACGTCTTCTAAGCACACGGTTAAGTCTGTTTGACGGCGCGAAAGTACGTCTTCGATTCTTTGATAGCGAGTTTGCTGCATGGTTATCCTCTTTTTTCGGCAATTATACGAGATTTTTGCAGTTAAGGCATTACCGTACGGCTAATTGGATTTTGTAGAGAAATCAGTGTTTCTGTTGATTGAATGGCTTCTATTGCCTGTATTTTATTAATCAGCACATCTTGTAAGTGAACAATAGATTTTGTCATTACCTTTATAAATATACTGTAGTTACCTGTTGTGTAATAAGCCTCTACCACTTCCTCCAATGCTTCTAGCTTTATAAGTGTTTGTGGGTAATCACGTGCGTTATTTAAATTAATACCTATAAAGCAACACACATCGTAGCCTAGCTGTTTAGTATTAATCGTTAATTGGGTGCCTGTAATGATCCCTGCTTGCTTCATTTTTTCAATTCTTACGTGAATTGTCCCAGCGCTTACATTAAATCTTTTTGCTAATTCGGCGTACGCAGTACGGGCATTTTCCATTAATGCATGAAGTATCTGTTTATCGAGATTATCGATTAAATAATTTTCCATTATATTTTTCTCATAAAATTATCGAATATATGATTTTTATACCACTTAATTGATGGTTTTAATATGTTAAAGCTATTTTTATTATGGGATATTGAATTAATTCATCAAATCGTTACATTAACCTCATTAAAGGCGCTCATTAGGGCGCTTTTTATCAATTAAGCAAGTAACAATAACTGGGAATGAGGCCAATTATTATGAGTTCACACTATGTGCAGCAACAGCAGCAAATAAGTAAAGTTAAGCAATTTTTTTCACAGCAACTAGAAACCCAACTTGGGCTGGTTGAGGTTCAAGCCCCTATTTTGGCTAAAGTAGGTGACGGCACGCAAGATAACTTAAGCGGCCATGAAAACGCAGTTGCTGTAAATGTAAAAGCGATTACAGATAGCCGCTACGAAGTGGTGCATTCATTGGCTAAGTGGAAACGTAAAACACTGGCAACTTATGGCTTTGGTGTTGGTGAGGGTATTTATACTCAAATGAAAGCTTTGCGCCCAGATGAAGATTCATTAAGTCCTATTCATTCTGTATATGTTGATCAATGGGATTGGGAAAAAGTAATTAACGAAACCACAGAGCGTTCGCTGGCAACACTAAAGCAAACTGTTCAATCTATTTATAAAGGGATAAAAGAGACGGAAGCTTTTGTAAGTGAATCTTATGGTTTGACGCCTTTTTTACCGGACGACATTAAGCTTGTGCACAGTGAAGAGCTACGTAAAATGTACCCTGACTTTAGCGCTAAACAGCGCGAAAAAGCCATTGCACAAGAATATGGTGCTGTATTTTTAATTGGTATTGGTGGCGCGCTTGGTGATGGCAAAATCCATGATGTAAGAGCCCCAGATTACGATGATTGGTCTACGCCAACGTGCGATCAATATATGGGTTTAAATGGTGATATTTTAGTATGGAACCCAGTACTTGAAGACGCATTTGAAATTTCATCAATGGGTATACGTGTAAGTCCTGAGGTTTTAAAAGCGCAGTTAAGTACAACTGGAGATGAAGACCGCTTAGAGCTTGATTGGCATAAAGCGCTACTACAAAGTAAATTTCCGCAAACAATTGGCGGTGGAATAGGGCAGTCGCGCTTAGCTATGCTCTTGCTACAAAAACAGCATATTGGTCAAGTACAAGTGGGTGTATGGCCGCAGCAAACACATGCTGAGGTAAGCGGTTTACTTTAAACGTGAATTAATTTGAGTGCTCAATAGAGCACTCAGTTATTAGCTTGTTTTGAACTCTATTTCAATTTTGTTATTCAAAAGTTTAACGTTGCACGGAGGGTAGTTGCGGATTGTTTTGAGTACTTTATCAAAAATATGAATCTCTACACCTGAATGCAAAACAGAATTTACCGCTAAATTAGCATCGTTAAGTAAATCGTGTAAGTCGTGATCTAAGTTTGAAAGACGTTTTTCTAATTGCTCTGCCTGCTCACAATAATGCTTTTGAGTAGCACCAATTTTAGTAATTAATAGTTTTTTCTTTTCGGCATCCTTCACTAAATCAGTTTTTTCTAATGCTGCTTGCAACGTGTCTAGCTGTGCATCTGTTTTAGCTAAGTCTTTAAAGCAATTATCAGTATCTGCTGTTATTTCGGCGCCAGAAGCCGCTAGGTTAATAATCATTTTAGCGCCTGATTCATTCCCTATTTCGCCAGCAATGAGGGTTGTTGCATCAAGTATTTCGCCACCAAATATTTTACCCTTAGGTAAGTCGGATTGACCAACTTGCAGTAAGCGTTTAGCTTTCATTACACAGTGGCTTGTTTGGCGATCAATAAAAATATTATTTGCTTCTAGGTAGCAATACTGTGAATGGGATACGTGAATATCACCTCGTGCAATAAGCTTACAAGACAGGGATTGTTCGTCGGCTTTTTGATGGCCAATAATGCCTTGTTTAACGGTGATGTTTCCGCCTGCGGTAAGCTCTCCTGATTCAACCGTGCCAAATATAGTAATATCGCCTTTGGCTGTTACTTTCATTCCAGGGTCTATATTGCGGGTAACAATAACACTGCCTTGAAAGTCAATGTGGCCGCTTTTTACGTTTACATCTGAAATGGTAAAAATATCGTCGACACGCATACCATTATTAATTTCAACCGGAACACCTGCAATAGTAGAGACTAGTTCAAGCGGATTCAGCTTTGATATTTCGGTGCCTTCGCCTGCCACTAATTGTTTATTTTCTCCGGGTTTTGCGGGCAGTATGTCACCTATTACGGTGAAGCCTTCTTTACCAGGGGTTGCAGGTTGTTGGCGAATAAGCACAGAGCCTGGCTCTACGCTTGCAAGCTTGCCAAAGTCGCGCATATCCACGCTGCCATCTTCTTTGAGCTTGGGAGTTTTTAAACGGTCTTTTAAAGTCTCTACGGTTGTTATTAGTTTAGTAGCCAAACCATCACTTGGTAGTCTGCCTTTAGCTAATACTCCCTTAACGACAGAACCCGCTGTATGTTCAAACTGTTTTTGCAGTAGCAACTCTAAAAATGCTTGCTTATAGCCACGCACAATTCCTGCTTTAACGAGTTGTTTTTTTGCATCTTCTAAACTTAATAATTTTCCGCCTTGGGCAAGGGTTAGCTCGCCAATGGCCAACATTTTATCGTCGCTAATTGTTACATTTAAAGTGGCATTGTGTTTTGTTGCTACAACCAGAGTGTGTTGTGTGTTTTCGTTTTTAAAAAAATCATTAATAGCGTCATGATCTATTTTGCAGTCGCAAAAAGCTGACTTTTCGAGAGCCTCTAAAATAAATGCAGCGCTGGGAGGAATATGTTCTTTTACATCAAGTAAAACATTTCCATTGTTGGCAAGCTTAAACACGAGTTAATCCTTTTTTACTACTTAAGTTAAGTTTGTTTTTTAAAACACAACTACAGATTGCTAGAAATTTACATTTGAGTCAAGAAGTCACAGAGAACGAAGTGCTAAGAGGGAAAAAAAGGCTATAGAGAGGCTCTATAGCCTGTAATACTTAATTGGTAGAAGGAAGTTCCATTATTCCATCTATTTCAACTTGTGCACCTTTTGGAAGTGCACGAACACCTAATGCAGCTCTCGCTGGGTAAGGTTGCTTAAAGTATTGGCTCATCACTTCATTTACAGTAGCGAAGTTAGATAAATCAGTTAGATAAATATTTATTTTCACTAAATCTTGAATTTGCCCGCCAGCTTCTTCACATACCGCAGTGATATTTTTAAATACCTGATGCGTTTGCTCACTAAAGTCTTCTGAAATCATTTCCATCGTTTCTGGCACTAATGGAATTTGACCAGATAAATAAACAGCGGTGCCTACTTTAACTGCTTGGCTGTAAGTGCCAATGGCAGCAGGTGCTTTGTCGGTAGAGATAAATGCTTTATTCATGTGTTTCCTATTTTACTTTTTACGATAGACTTTTTGTACATCAGGCATAACGCGAATGCGGCGCATAATGTTAGCCACGTGGATACGGTTTTTAACGGTAACCCCTAAATCTATCACGTATAAATTACTTTCTTTTTCATCGGTGGTTATTTCTACAATATTGGCTTGGGTTGTAGTAACAACATTGGTTAATTTAGCCAGAGCCCCCTGATGATTAATAATTTCAACTCTCAGAGCTGCAATATATTCTTTCTCTGGGTTATCGTCCCATTTTACAACTAAGTATTTAGAGCGCTCATTTTCCCAGCCACGGATGTTTTTACATTCTTGGCGGTGAACGGTCAGGCCCTTACCTTGGCTTACATGAGCTGTAATAGCATCGCCAGGTACAGGTCGGCAACACTTGGAGTAATTAACTAGCATGCCCTCAGTACCAATAATGGTCGCTTTGGCTTGGCTGGTAATATCAGTTAAGTCGTCACTGTCATTTTGTAATAGGCGTTTGGCAATTAACATGCTCATTAGGTTACCAGAGCCAATTTCTACAAGTAATTCAAGAAGCGTTGTTAGTTCGTGCTCCTCAAGTACTCTCGCTATATTTTCATCAGCAATGCTATCTAGTTTGTTTTCACCTAATGCTGAATCAAGTAAGCGGCGCCCTAAAAGCATAGCTTCTTCATGATGCTGGCTTCTAAGGTAATTACGAACGCCCAAACGCGCTTTACCAGTAACAATAAAGTTTAGCCATGTTGCATTAGGGTGAGCGCCTGAGCTTGTTATTATTTCTATAGTTTGCCCTGTATCTAAGGGCCTACTTAAAGGGTGCGGCTTGCGATTAACGCGAGCGCCTACGCAGGTGTTGCCTACATCTGTATGCACGGCATAAGCAAAATCGACTGCGGTAGCACCCATTGGTAGCTCAACAATACGCCCATCTGGTGTAAATACGTAAATTTCTTCTGGGAATAGCTCAGTTTTTACATTTTCAATAAATTCAAATGATGAACCCGCACTTTGCTGAAGCTCTAATAAGCTCTGCATCCACTGGCGAGCACGTTGCTGCGAAGTATTACCTGCGCCATCACCTGCTTTTTTATACATCCAATGCGCCGCTACACCTTTGTCGGCCATATGATCCATATCATGAGTACGAATTTGAATTTCAACAGGTATACCGTGAGGACCAACTAATGAAGTATGAAGCGATTGGTAACCATTTGTTTTTGGTACTGCAATATAATCTTTAAAGCGTGTTTCAATAGGTTTATAAAGACTATGAGCTACACCTAATACACGATAACACGTATCCATAGAGTCAACTGCAATTCTAAACGCGTAAATATCCATAACTTCGTTAAATAGCAGTTCTTTATTAAGCATTTTTTTATAAATACTATATAAATGTTTTTCACGGCCTGACACAGTTGCTTTAATGCCTGATTCTTCAAGACGTGCTTCTATTTCATGCTGGATATTAGTAATAACTTCTTTGCGATTACCGCGTGCTTTAGCAACTTCCGATTTAAGTGCGCGATGACGCATAGGATATAAAGCTTGAAAACCTAAGTCTTCAAGTTCATTTTTAATATCGTGAATACCTAAGCGGTTTGCAATTGGTGCGTAAATTTCTAGTGTTTCACGCGCTATTCTGCGGCGCTTATCTGGGCGCAATGCGCCTAAAGTACGCATATTGTGTGTTCTATCAGCAAGCTTGATTAAAATGACTCGAATATCCTGAGTCATTGCCATAATCATTTTGCGGTAGTTTTCAGCTTGGAATTCTTTTTTATCTTTAAAGCTAAGCTTATCGAGCTTACTCACACCTTCAACTAGCTCTGCAACAGTTTCGCCAAATATCTCGGCTAAATCTTGTTGACTAAAATCAGTATCTTCAATTACATCATGCATTAGCGCGGCCATGAGCGTTTCATGGTCAAGATGCATGCCTGCAAGAATTTGGGTTACTTCTACTGGGTGCGTTATGTAAGGTTCGCCACTCGAGCGAGTTTGTCCTTCATGGGCCTCTCGGGCTACCACGTAAGATTTTTGAACCAGCTCTACATCAGCAGCGGGCAAGTATTCTGAGATTTTCTTTTTAAGACCTTCAAAAAGATACATTCACACTCCAATGTTCTAGGGCCTGTTGACCTTTCAGGATTAAAATTTGTTCAATCTAGGGGCGATTTAATTGTGGCGCGAGGTTTTTAGCCTAGCGGGCTAAGTAAAAATCGAGCAACAAAGAGTAAAGTGCCCCTAGGCAGAACCCTTTAGGCAGCGCATGTTTTGCATTTATGCTGCGTTATCGCCTATTTATGGGGAATAACCACACTACATAGGCTCTGCCTTGCCTAAATACCAAACATACTACTGCAAATTTAACCTCGAAAGATAAACAGCCCTAGTGAAGCAAATTAGGTAAGCTACGAATATACGATGAAAAGAGAGGATTGCCAACGGCTATAGTAGAAATACTGCGCCGTTGGCTAAATCAGACCGGGAGGTCGATTATTGGTTGCCACCAACAATAGCGGCAACAGCAGCTAATTCAGCTGCTTCTTGGTGTTGTTGTTCTTCACGGTCAATTAAGTCCATTGAAGAGCTATCAACTAAACCTAGTTCAATTTCACGTAAAGCAACTACCGTTGGCTTATCGTTTTCAGGGTCTACTAGTGGAGTTTTACCACCAACAGCAATTTGGCGGGCACGACGAGCCGCAACTAAAATTAAGTCAAAACGATTACCAACTGCATCTACTGCATCTTCAACTGTTACGCGGGCCATCACAGCACTCCAAAAATAATTTAAATCAAAGACGTAGTTTACTGCAAGCAGCCACTTTCGCCAATAGCCAGTGTTCAATTTTTATCAGTTTTACTTGTCTAAGCCTGATTTAAATAGACTTAAATTATTTAAGCAGGCTATTTAGTAAAACTTGATGGCGTTCTTCTTGCGCTTTTAGGGTTAAGCGCTGAGCCATTACAATCATTTCTATGTCGCCAAGCGCGCTCTCAAAGTCATCATTAACAATTACATAGTCGTATTCGTTATAATGTGATGTCTCAGATTGTGCTTTTGCCATACGAGAGGCAATAACCTCAGCCGAATCTTGGCCACGATTATTTAAGCGTTGCTCTAACTCTTCTTTTGAAGGAGGTAGTATAAAAATAGTTTTCACGCTTGGCATTATTTCGCGCACTTGTTGCGCGCCTTGCCAATCAATATCTAAAAACACATCAATACCCGCATCAAGTTGCGACTCAATAGCTTGCTTTGATGTGCCGTAGTAATTATCGAATACTTGAGCCCATTCAAAAAAGTCATCTTTGGCAATAAGCGCTTTAAATTCGTCTGTAGATACAAAGTGATAATGCACGCCATTTTCTTCACCTGGGCGAGGGGCGCGAGTTGTATGTGATACAGATACTTTCATGTCAGCGTGTTTTTTTAATAACGCATTGATTAAGCTTGATTTACCAGCACCTGAAGGGGCTGATAAAATAAATAAGTTACCGCGAGTTTGTGCCATGCTTTTCTCTACCTAAAAATAAACAGGCTTGGATTACAAGTAAACCAAGCCTTTAATTAACTGCATTGTACTTTAATTAGCTCACCTTGCTCAAGTTAGACGTGCTCAAGTGATCCATGCTCAAATTGAAGTGGGAGTGTTAGACTTTAAATAAAATTGCAATTTAAAATTGCCAACAGAACTAGCCGCTAGATATAAGTATTTGATAAGGTGAAGTATCACCTATTCAAGGAGCCTTTATGCTTAATAAAACCTTATTTACCGCACAACAAGTAAGAGATAATGAAGCTTTAGCGGCTAAAAATAGTCATTGCGATTTATTTACCCTAATGCAGCGAGCAGGCGAGGCTGTATATAAGCAATGGCAGTTATTTGATGCGCAGCATACATTAGTCATTGTTGGCCATGGTAACAACGCTGGAGACGGTTACGTTGTAGCTAGGCTTATTATGCAATCAGGTAAAAAGGTAACAGTATGCGCTGCTGAACCCGAAAAAGCATTAAAAGGTGATGCTGCAAAAGCTCAGCAGCTATGGATAGTAGCGGGTGGGGTGGTTTCTCATTTTACAAAAGATGCTCTTAATGAGTGCGATATCGTTATTGATGCGCTCCTTGGTACTGGGCTTAAAAGCGCAGTGCGTGATCATTTTGCGAATATAATTAACGCTGTAAATAACAGTGGTAAGCCCGTAATAAGCATTGATATTCCATCAGGCATTGAAGCAAATACAGGACAGCCTTTAGGATGCGCAGTACAAGCAACTTCAACCGTTACTTTTGTGGGTATTAAGCAAGGGCTCACAACGACAGCAGGTAAACAATATAGCGGTAAGTTAGTATTTGATGATTTAGCAATTGGCGATGCATTTACTTGTATAGCGCAATCATCAGGAACCTTGATAAATATTAATAGCTTTAAAGGAATTGCCACGCGGGCAATTAATAGTCACAAAGGAAGCCATGGCAAGCTTTTATGTGTTGGTGGCAATCAAGGTACTGCAGGTGCAATTAGGTTAAGTAGTGAAGCAGCTCTTAGAACGGGTGCTGGCATGGTAAGGGTGTATACACACGAAAGCTCAATAACGCCTATTAGTATTGGCAGACCAGAGCTTATGGTAAGCAGTAATAACTTACATCAAGCGCTAGAGTGGGCAAGCTGCGTTGTTATTGGCCCAGGGCTTGGGCAAGACGAGTGGGCACAACAAACATTCGATGAAGTAATGCAATATTGCCAAAACAATAAAATGCCATTGGTTATAGATGCAGACGCCCTTAATTTACTCGCTAAGCAAGCCTCATCGTATGTGTTAGAGCAATGCGTACTTACGCCACATCCAGGCGAAGCTTCGCGACTGCTAAGTGTTAGTACCAGCGATATAGAATCAGACCGCTTTAATTATGTCCGCCTTTGCGCCAAGCGCTATAACGCGACTTGTGTATTAAAAGGCGCTGGAACATTAATAGATAATGCCCAGCACACGTGGGTGTGTGAAGATGGCAACCCAGCACTGGCAGTTGGCGGCAGTGGCGACGTACTCACTGGTATTATTGGGGCATTACTTGCTCAAGGTTTAACTATTGATGAAGCAGCACGCTATGGTGTAACACTGCACGCTAAAGCCGGTGATATCGCAAGTGAGCGAGATGGACAAAGGGGAATGCTACCCAGTGATTTATTCCCAGTTGTAAGAGAGTTAGTTAATAAAGTGACGTGAGTTTAAGCGTCACTTTATCTCACTGATTATTAAGCTGTAATAAATCCCATTTTGTACCATATAGGTCTTCAAAAACCACTACGGTGCCATAGGGTTCTACTCGAGGTTCTTCGTTAAATGTAACGCCTTTAGAAAGCATTAAATTATAATCTCGCCAGAAATCATTAGTATGCAAAAATAAAAACACGCGACCACCCGTTTGATTACCAATAGCGCTAATTTGTTCGGGCGTTGTGGCTTTAGCAAGCAGTAGATTAGTTCTGCTCGAATTAGCTCCGTTTGAATTTGGAGGTGAAATTAATACCCAACGTTTACTATCACCTAAATCAGTATCCTCTACTAACTCAAAGTTGAGCTTTTGAGTATAAAACTCAATGGCATCGTCGTAGTCCTTAACAACTAATGCAATGCTGCCTATATGCTGTTGAACGTTAGTCATGTTTGGCTTACTCCGTACTATTAAATAAATGTGCTTTTTATCATATTAGTAAACGATTACGCAGGTATTTGCCTGTAGAGTGTAACTTTAACTAACTTGTAAGTTCGTCCTCATCATCATCGAGTGGATCGCCTGAGTCTCCTTTACGTTTACGCAGTTCTTGTTTTGCTTTTTGTACATTTTCGTATGTAGGTGGTGGGATAGGAATAATAGAAATAAGCGGAAAGAATGCTAAAAATAAATAAGCCCCCTTAGACATACTTTTACCCCACGTGACCATTTTGAGCATAGCCCAAACTACGAATGAAAATAACCCAGTCACAAGAGCAACAAAAACAAAGAAGATGAATATTTCGTTATTATTTAATAAATCCATTTAATATAAATCTTAGTTATACGCAACTTAGGTATGGGTATAAATTAAACAATATCAATGATTTTTATTCTAAAAAGCAAAAAACCAGCCGAAGCTGGTTTTTTATATAAGCGAGGTGCTTAAACGGTGATGTTTATCACATCATTCCGCCCATACCACCCATTCCGCCCATGCCACCCATATCAGGTGCACCAGCAGATTCGTCTTTAGGGATTTCAGCTACCATTGCTTCAGTAGTGATCATTAGACCCGCAATAGACCCTGCAAACTGTAGCGCAGAGCGTGTTACTTTAGTTGGATCTAGGATACCCATTTCAATCATGTCGTTGTATTCGCCAGTTGCTGCGTTGTAACCGTAGTTACCATCGCCGCCTTTAACTGCGTTAATTACAACTGATGCTTCGTCGCCTGCGTTAGTTACGATTTGACGAAGTGGTGCTTCCATCGCACGAAGTGCAACTTTAATACCGTGGTTTTGATCTTCGTTGTCGCCAACTAAATCAACTAGCTTGCTAGCAGCACGTACAAGTGCAACACCGCCGCCAGGTACTACGCCTTCTTCAACCGCTGCACGAGTTGCATTTAATGCATCTTCAACGCGGTCTTTTTTCTCTTTCATTTCGATTTCAGTAGCAGCACCTACTTTGATTACTGCAACACCGCCAGCTAATTTAGCCATGCGCTCTTGTAGTTTCTCTTTATCGTAGTCAGATGTAGCTTCTTCAATTTGTGCTTTAATTTGAGAAACACGACCAGTGATACCCGCTTCTTCGCCAGCACCATCAATGATAGTTGTATCATCTTTAGTGATAATTACGCGTTTAGCTGTACCTAGGTCTTCAACTGTTGCTTTTTCAAGCTCTAAGCCGATTTCTTCAGAAATAACAGTACCGCCAGTTAATACAGCAATATCTTGTAGCATTGCTTTACGACGATCGCCAAAGCCAGGTGCTTTAACAGCTGATACTTTAACAATACCGCGCATGTTATTAACTACTAATGTAGCTAGTGCTTCGCCTTCAAGGTCTTCTGCAATGATTAGTAGTGGTTTACTTGCTTTAGCAACCGCTTCTAATGTTGGTAATAATTCACGGATGTTAGATATTTTTTTATCTACAAGTAGAATAAATGGGTTATCTAGTTCAACAGTGCCTTTTTCTGGGCTGTTGATAAAGTAAGGAGATAAGTAACCACGGTCAAACTGCATGCCTTCAACAACATCTAGTTCGTTTTCAAGTGATTGACCTTCTTCTACAGTAATAACACCACTGTTGCGGCCTACTTTTTCCATTGCTTGAGCAATGATATTACCAATCTCTTGATCAGAGTTAGCTGAAATAGTACCTACTTGTGCAATTGCTTTAGTATCAGAACAAGGAACAGATAACGCTTTAAGCTCTGCAACAGCAGCAATAACTGCTTTGTCGATGCCGCGCTTAAGATCCATTGGATTCATGCCTGCTGCAACAGCTTTAAGGCCTTCATTAACAATAGACTGTGCAAGTACTGTAGCGGTAGTTGTACCATCGCCGGCTGCATCATTTGCTTTAGATGCAACTTCTTTAACCATTTGTGCGCCCATGTTTTCAAACTTGTCTTCAAGTTCGATTTCTTTTGCTACAGATACACCATCTTTAGTGATAACTGGAGAGCCAAATGATTTGTCTAGTACAACGTTACGGCCTTTAGGACCTAATGTAACTTTTACTGCGTTTGCCAGGATGTTTACGCCAGTTAGCATTTTAGCGCGTGCGTCACCTGCAAAAAGTACTTCTTTTGCTGCCATGTTTTAAATTCCTCTAAATTCTTAAATGTTTATAAACGAAAAGTAGGTTTAGCCTACAATGCCTAAAATATTATCTTCACGCATGATCAGGTACTCTTGACCTTCGATCTTTTCAACTTTTTCAACATATGAGCCAAATAACACAGTGTCACCGGCTTTAACTTCTAACGCTCTCACGTCACCGTTATCTAAAACGCGACCATTACCTACGGCTACAACTTCTCCGCGAGTTGATTTTTCAGCTGCAGAGCCAGTTAATACAATACCGCCAGCAGATTTTGTTTCTTCTTCTAGACGTTTAACGATTACGCGATCTTGTAAAGGACGAATGTTCATGTTTTTTAGTTCTCCTAACAGTTTCTGAACAGTACAGAAAAAAGCTTTTCTAATTTGCATTCATTAATGGGGGTAGAGTGTAAAATTCCAAGAGAAAAAATGATAAATTTTTAATCTTTTCGCTCATATTCGCCATCAATAGTCGTTGGTCGTTCCATTTGCCCTTGCTCTCGTTCAGCATGTTGCTGCCCAGCAAACGGCGATGGCCCTTGTTGCCTACCTGCGCTCATTCTAACAGTTGCTTGGCTAGCAAGGCCTGCGGCCAGTTTGTTACGAATTGCAGGCGTTAATAATAGTAACCCAAACACGTCGGTCATAATGCCAGGAGTAAGTAATAATACCCCTGCAATTACAACGCATATTCCGGTAAATAATTCTTTGGCTGGCATTTGCCCTTGCGCCATTTGCGCTTGTACGTTTTGCAGCGCACCCATACCTTGTGTTTTAACCATTTTGGCACCTAAAATCGCGGTAATAACAACAAGTGCAATTGTTGCAAATCCGCCAATCACATCGCTTACTTGAATCAGCAAAGCGATTTCGATAATAGGGATGATGATAAACAACACAAATAAAAATCTAAACATAGCGCTCTCTAAATAATGACACTCAAAAGAGTTGATGAAATATAAATGAGGGTGACTAGGTCTCTTTTCAAGGTTAGGGCATAGGTATAGTCATTTTACTGATATTTAAGCGTCTACACATTGTATCGGCTATCAGATACTATGAAGCTAGACACTGTCCAATAAGAATAGGTTCACAATGACTACGCATTTTAAAATGATTTTTACGACTTGCAAAGACGAAGCAGAAGCACGCAGCCTAGCAAGGGCGTTGGTAGAAAAAAAGCTAGCAGCTTGTGTAAATATTTTACCTAACATGGGCTCTATTTATATGTGGGAGGGCGAAGTAGCAGAAGCAACTGAAGCCAAGCTACTTATAAAAACAAAAGCAGATAAAATGAACGATGTGTTTTTAACAATAAAAGAGCTACATAGCTACGAAGTGCCGGAGATTCAGGTTGTAGAAGTTTCAACCGGTAATTTGGCGTATTTTAATTGGATGGACGAGGTACTGAATTAATGCGTTTTTTCTTTTTATTGTTGGTTACATTATTAACTGTACCCGTAAAGGCTGCGACTAATAATGTGCTTGGTGATCTACTTGGGCCTCCGCAACAGACTTTTTTACCTGTAGACCAAGCGTTTGTTTTTGATTTTGACCAGCAAGGCAGTACCTTGTTTGTAGGTTGGGATATAGCGCCAGACTATTATTTATATAAAAAGAAAATAGAAATTATCGCCAAAGGTGCAAACATTCAAGTAGGCGATTCTGGCCGTGGCGAAATTATTGAAGATGAATTTTTTGGTAAAACAGAGGTTTTTTTTAATTCCGCGAGTGTTATTAGTAAGCTAAGTAATGTAACCGAAGGCGCTGTGGTTAAAGTTCGTTACCAAGGCTGTGCAAAAGCAGGGCTTTGCTATCCACCAGAAGTAATCAGCATCCCACTTAGTGTTATTAGTGGTGCACAGGTTAAAAATGTAGACCAAAATAACACTACAGATGAAGCAGCAACTGCGCAAAGCACATTTGCAGCACTCAACGAGCCAGCTACTGAACCTACAACAAATTCGGATGATACCGAAAAAGAACTTACTTTTACTGAACAGTTAGCAAGTCAGGGCTTAATAACTAATTTACTTATATTTTTTGTTGTTGGTGTAGGCCTTGCTTTTACGCCTTGCGTATTTCCAATGTTTCCTATTTTGTCGAGCTTAATTGCGGGTCAGCAAAACCTTTCAACTAAAAAAGCGTTTGCGTTGTCGTTTGTATATATACAAGGCATGGCAGTTACCTATGCAGCGCTTGGTTTAGTTGTTGCGGCGCTTGGTGGGCAAGTGCAGGGGTATTTACAGCATCCATTTGTATTAGTTAGCTTTAGTTTACTATTTGTATTATTGGCTATGTCGATGTTTGGTTGGTACGAAATAAAACTGCCAAGCAGTATGATGAGCAAGCTAACTCAGGTAAGTAACAATCAAAAAGGCGGCAACTACGTTGGCGTATTTTTAATGGGCGTACTGTCGGGGCTAATTGCATCACCATGTACTACAGCGCCACTGTCGGCGGCACTCTTATTTGTTGCGCAAAGTGGTGATTACTTAGTAGGTGGTTTAACACTATACGTGCTTAGTTTAGGTATGGGGTTACCACTTTTATTACTTGGTACATCTGGCGGTAAATTGCTGCCTAAAGCAGGTGGTTGGATGGAGCAAGTTAAAACCTTGTTTGGTTTTGTGATGCTCGTTGTGCCGCTTATATTACTTGAACGCCTAATCAGCGCCGACATTATATTATTAATGGCAGGTGTGCTTGCATTAGCAACGGCACTTTACCTACATCACTGGCAAAGTAGCCAAACACAAAGCAAGTTAAAAACTGCATTATGGTTTGCTGCAACGCTATTAGTTATGACAGGGTTTACGTTAACTAAAAACTACTTTTGGCCAGTACAAGCTGTGCAAGTAAGCACACAAAGTAATGAGTTTAAAAAGGTGGCGGATTTAGCTGAGCTAAAAGAGGCCGTAGCGCAAGCGAGTAATGAAGGTCGAATGGTTATGGTCGACTTATATGCTGACTGGTGTGTGGCGTGTAAAGAGTTTGAGCATTACACGTTTCCAGATGCCAAAGTGCAAAGTGAATTTAGCCATTATCAGCTAATTCAAGTTGATTTAACTAACAGTGACAATAAAACAATTGAGTTAATGGAAGAGTACACCGTGTTTGGTTTACCTAGTATTTTGTTTTTTAACACCCAAGGTAAAGAGCTAACTACACAACGTGTAACCGGCTTTTTAAACGCAGAAGATTTTGCTAAACACCTTGCTACAGTGCGCGCCAGCGCACAATAATAGTGCAATAGAGCCACTTGGATATACCAAGTGGCTTACGACTCCCTCCTAGTTATTCGTTCCCAAAATAGAGATTGGACCAGTATTTTGCTGCTATTTACATCGAAATCACTATAATAGTTGGTTAACGTGAGAATTTGTTGCTACATTACTTTTTTCTGCTTACTTAAAAGCGAAAAACTACTTAGCAACCGCTTAACTCATTACTTATAGGATATATCGCGTATTATGGCTGCAAAATTTAACCTTTTAGTTATAAATGGTCCAAATTTGAACATGCTTGGCAAACGTGAACCGGATAAATACGGTTTTCAAACGCTAAGTGAAATTATGAGCGAACTAACCAGTGCCGCTGATAGTCTAGATGTTGAGTTAGCACATTTTCAAAGTAATAGTGAGCAAGCCCTCATTGAGCGAATACACAGTGCTTGGCAAGCGGTTGATTACATAATAATTAACCCTGCTGCATTTACGCATACAAGCGTTGCATTACGTGATGCATTGCTAAGTGTTGATATTCCGTTTTTTGAAGTGCACTTAAGTAATGTGCACGCACGTGAAGCCTTTCGTCATCATTCGTATTTTTCTGATGTGGCACAAGGCGTGATATGTGGATTAGGTGCAATGGGTTACCACGCAGCATTAAATGCCGCTGTGAGCCGGTTGAAAAACTCGATTTAATTTTAAATTAACACACAAACAAACAGGCGGGTCGTGTAATGGATATTCGCAAGATAAAGAAGCTTATCGAATTAGTAGAAGAATCAGGTATTGCTGAGCTAGAAATCACTGAAGGTGAAGAATCAGTACGTATTAACCGTAACAACATGAGCGCAGGCCCTGGTTACCCGCAATTTGCTCCACAGCAATATGCACCGGCGCCAGCAGCCCCTGCTCCAGTTGCAGCAGCTCCTGTAGCAGTTGAAGCAGCAGCTCCAGCAGAACCTACTGGCCATCAAGTTAAATCACCAATGGTTGGATCTTTCTATGCAGCAGCGTCTCCTGAAGCTCCAGCGTATGTAGAAGTTGGTCAGCAAGTTAAAGTTGGCGATACGCTTTGTATTATCGAAGCTATGAAAATGATGAACCAAATTGAGTCAGATAAAGCCGGTACAGTAAGAGCTATCTTAGCTGAAAATGGCGAGCCAATAGAATTTGATCAACCTCTATTCATCATTGAATAATAGCGTAACCTAAAAGGCCAACTCTAATGTTAGATAAAGTAGTCATTGCAAACCGAGGTGAAATTGCACTTCGTATATTGCGCGCCTGCAAAGAGCTTGGGATCAAAACGGTTGCTGTGCATTCAACGGCGGATCGCGATCTTAAGCATGTATTGCTTGCAGATGAAACCATCTGTATTGGTAGACCATCAGCAACTGAAAGTTATTTAGATATCCCGCGCATTATTGCTGCGGCTGAAATAACTGACGCTGTAGCGATTCATCCAGGTTACGGTTTCCTTGCAGAAAACGCTGATTTTGCCGACCAAGTTGAGCAAAGTGGTTTTGTATTTATTGGTCCAAAAGGTGACACTATTCGCCTTATGGGTGATAAAGTTTCTGCTATTTCAGCAATGCGTAAAGCAGGCGTTCCATGTGTACCAGGGTCTGATGGTCCGGTATCAGATGATAAAGAACGTAACATGCAAATCGCTAAACGAATCGGTTACCCGGTAATCATCAAAGCCGCTGGTGGCGGTGGTGGTCGTGGTATGCGTGTTGTTCGTAGCGAATCTGAACTTATTGATTCAATTGCATTAACACAGCAAGAAGCTAAGCAGTTCTTTGGTAATAGCATGGTTTACATGGAGAAATTCCTTGAAAACCCACGCCATATCGAAGTTCAAGTATTAGCAGATGGCCAAGGTAATGCAGTACATTTAGGTGAACGTGATTGTTCTATGCAACGTCGTCACCAAAAAGTAGTTGAAGAAGCACCAGCGCCAGGTATTACTGCAGAAACACGTAAATTTATTGGTGAACGCTGTACACGTGCATGTATCGAAATCGGTTACCGCGGTGCAGGTACGTTTGAGTTTTTATACGAAAACGGCGAGTTTTACTTCATCGAAATGAATACACGTATTCAGGTTGAACACCCTGTAACTGAAATGGTTACTGGTATTGATTTAATCAAAGAGCAGTTAAAAATTGCTGCGGGTCAACCATTATCATTCACGCAAGACGACGTTGTTATTCGTGGTCATGCTATTGAGTGTCGTATTAATGCTGAAGACCCTGAAACGTTTATCCCTTCACCGGGTAAAATTACACGTTTCCATCCTGCTGGTGGCTTAGGTATTCGTTGGGACAGCCATATTTACGCTGACTATACGGTTCCACCACATTACGATTCAATGATTGGTAAGTTAATCACTTACGGTGAAAACCGTGACGTAGCTATTGCCCGCGCGCGCAATGCACTTAACGAGCTAGTAATTGACGGAATTAAAACTAATACTCCTTTGCATAAGAGAATTCTTGCAGATGAAAACTTCCAAAATGGTGGTACTAACATCCACTATCTTGAGAAGAAATTAGGATTGTAATTCTAGCCTGTAAAAAGGCGTTTTATCTTAGTTAATAACCCGAGTTATTAAGCTGATTTAAATAATTGAAAATCCGATATCAGGAGACTGATATCGGATTTTTTAATGCCTGTAATTTAAGTTTTATAGGCAATAAAAAAGTCCATAAAATATACTGCAAAGAGTAAATTCGATGGACTCAATATTTATATAATATGCTGAACTAACATTACACTAATTTAGATTCAATTAACTGTAGTGCTTCTTCTAAAATTGTTTCTACTGCTTTTTTAGCGCGCTCAGGATCGCGTGACTTTATAGTCTCTAAAATATCAGCGTGCTTAGCAACATCTGCGCCCGGTACACCTTTAATGTGGTTTGTATAACGAATACTTACTCTAAGAGCTGTACTAATAAACTCAGTTAACTGCACAAAAAAGCGATTGTTACTGGCCACTAATATGCTGGTATGAAAAGCAATGTCGGCTTCTAATGGGTCGTCTAAGCCTTCGTCTGCTTCAGCCATACGGGCTAAGGCACTATCTATATCAGCGAGTTGTTCAGCAGTTGCATTTAGTGCTGCAAGAGCGGCCGCTTGTGGTTCAAGGGCTACGCGTACTTGAGTAAACTCTTTTAATAACGACAGTGATGGCTTACTGCTTAAAATCCAACGTAGTACGTCGGTATCAAACATGTTCCAGCTACTTTCAGGTAATACACGAATACCTTGCTTAGGACGCGATGAAATTAACCCTTTAGCAGAGAGCATTTTTACCGCTTCGCGGGTAGCGCTGCGACTTACATCATACTTTATACATAAATCGGCTTCAGAAGGCAGGCCTTCGCTTACAGGGTAAACACCACGCACAATAGCAAAACCCAAATCGTGGGTTAATTGTTGTGTTAAATTTTGACGGGGTTGGCTTTTCATTGCGCAGGATTCCGAGTTGATATATTGCTTTATTATATATCATATATCATATTAATGTACTTAAGGATATGATATAAACTTTTAATTAGTTAAATATTTTAGCACAGCAATAACAACTTAGTTTGGCTCTTTATACTGTAAATGTAAGTTTATAAAGGGTTTAATTAAAATTGAAAATGCGCTGTATGGAGAGTTGAATTTGAACACCCTAGCTCAATATCATAGTCTTTCTGGTAAAGTTATTTTTATTACAGGCGGTGCATCAGGCATTGGTAGAGCAATGGTTAAATCTTTTGTAAATCAAAATGCAAAAGTAGCATTTATAGATATTGATGATAAGGCAGCGCAATCGCTTATTCGTGATTTACCCAATGCAAAACTATGGTATAGGCAAGTTGATGTAACTGACTCTCGTGCACTTCAGCAATCACTTGTGGATGCATGCGCCGCTTTTGGTGCCATTAATGTACTAGTTAATAATGTAGCGAACGATCGCCGTCAAGCAAGCGAAGACGTTACAGTGCAAGACTGGGATCAGTGCTTACAAATAAACTTAAACCCTGCATTTTTTGCCTCTCAAGTTGCTATGTCTTTTATGAAGGGCGATGGAGCGGGCAGTATCATTAACTTTAGTTCTATTAACGCTATTATGGGGCAACCTCAAATGGCAGGCTATGTAACCGCAAAAGCAGGCCTAATTGGTATGACTAAGGCACTGGCTCGCGATTACGGCGAGTTTGGTATTCGCGTTAACGCTATTTTACCAGGGTGGGTGGCTACCGACCGTCAACTAGCAAGCTGGTTTACCGAAGAAGAGCAAGTTAAGTGGATGGAAGCCATGGCGCTTAAAAAATTAGTAACTCCTGAAGATGTTGCTAATTTGGCACTCTTTTTAGCCGCCGATGAAAGCAGTATGATCACCGGGCAAAGTATTAAAATTGACGGTGGGAGGCTTTAAAGCTTGGCTACTTCATCTCTTTTTATTGCTGTTGACTGGGGCACGAGCCATTTACGCGCTTATTTGTGCGAAGTACGAGCGCAATCAACACTTAAATTATTAGCACAACGTGATGGCCCAGGTGTTGTTAAAGCAAATCAAAATTTTGAGCAAACCCTAATCGACACCATTGAGGTGTGGAAGCAAGAATATGGCAGCTTACCTATATATATTGCAGGACAAATCACCTCAAGCATCGGCTGGCACGAAACACCTTATTTAGAATGCCCAATTAATCCCGAAGGGTTACTTAATGCTGCTGTTAGCTTTGATTGCGATGGACATATTATTAAAGCGTTACCTGGCACAAAGTGTACGCTGCAAAATGGCTTGTTTGATGTAATGCGCGGTGAAGAGCTGCAAATTTTAGGGTTTTTAAAGCAAAACCCAGAATATCAACAAGGTAAAATATTACTCTGTTTGCCTGGCACACATACCAAATGGGTGCTTATAAACAATGGCGAAATCATTTGCTTTAAAACAGCCATGACCGGTGAGTTATATGATTTGTTATGTCATCAAAGTGTTTTAATTCCTAACGACTGTGCAGAAGGTGAGTTTGACTTTAAAGCATTTGAGCAAGGCTGTGAGCTAACTTTAGGTAGTGATAGCGGTAACTTGGCACATGGTATTTTTAGTGTGCGTACCCGCCAGCTTTCAAAGGAGTTAACGCCAGTACAAGCTAAAGCCTATTTGTCGGGTGTATTAATTGGCAGCGATGTACGAGCAGCTCGCCACGCTAGTGAATGGCAATTATTAAGTGATACACAAGTTGTGGTGATTGGCACAAAGCAGCTGAATAAGTGTTTTACTACGGCGCTTAACCAAATAGGTGTGAAGTGTGTTGAGTTTGATATTAAAACAGCGACGCTTAGTGGCTTTAATTATTTATTTAATTTAGAGTCAAAAAAATAAACCCCTTTATAACGGTTAAATTATAAAGGGGTTAACAGGAAGCTATTATAACTGAATAATTAAGCGTTTTTAGCTGCTTGGTTATGCTCAATATAATCATTAAGCGCAGCAACTTGCGCCTCATTAAAACGTAGTCCTAATTTACTGCGGCGCCATAAAATATTGTATGCGTTTTCTGCCCACTCTTCATTTAGCAAGTAATCTACTTCTGCTGCAAATAAACCATGGCCAAAATCTTGGCCTAAATCACTCAGCCCAGTTGCACTACCTAAAATATGTTTAGCACGAGTACCATAAGTGCGTACAAAGCGTTTAAGTGTTATTTCAGGTAGCCATTCGTATTTTGCTTTTAGCTCTGATTTAAGTGCTTCTACAGAGCTAAAATCACCACCAGGGAGCGGACTATGTTTGGTCCACGCATTGCTCATTTGCGGATAAAAATCTTCAAGCTTATTAACCGCAGCTTCGGCAAGTTTGCGATAAGTTGTAATTTTTCCGCCAAACACACTCAGTAGAGGTGTTTGCTTAGCATCACTCGAAAGCTCTAATTTATAATCGCGAGTAACGGCTTGTGCATTAACTGATTCGTCATCAAGTAATGGGCGTACACCAGAAAAGGTATGTACTATGTCTTCGCGTTTAATCGGTTGTTTAAAGTAGGTATTAGTAATATCAATTAAGTAATCAATTTCTTCATCACTAATTTTAACGTCTTGTGCTTCACCTTTGTGTTCTACATCGGTTGTGCCAATAAGTGAGAAGTCATCTTCAAACGGAATAACAAACACAATACGCTGATCTTTATTTTGTAAAATATAAGCTTGTTTTTCATCGTGAATGCGAGGCACTACAATGTGGCTACCTTTTACAAGGCGAATATTTTGTGGTGATTTTTCTGTTAGTGCTTCGTCAAATAATTTAGCTACCCAAGGACCCGCAGCATTAACAATGCCTTTGGCAGAAATGGTGTATTTAGCTTTGCTCTTTTGCTGCTCAAGGGTTACCTGCCATTTACCTTGCTCACGTTTAGCATGTACACACTTAGTTTGCGTGGTAATAACAGCACCTTTTTGCTGCGCTGCTAGGGCGTTTAAAACGACTAGGCGAGAGTCATCAACCCAGCCATCTGAGTATTCAAAACCTTTAGTAATAGAGGGTTCTAAAACGCTATTTTCACCAAATTTAATGCTTCGAGAACCCGCTAGTGTTTCGCGTTTTGCTAGGTTGTCATACATAAACAAGCCAATACGAATCATCCACGCAGGGCGCAGGTGTTTTTGATGCGGCAATCTAAAGGTTAGCGGCCACATAATATGAGGTGCGTTTTTAAGTAGCACTTCACGCTCTGCTAGCGCTTCTTTTACTAATCTAAATTCGTAATGCTCAAGGTAGCGCAGACCGCCGTGGATCAGCTTAGAACTGTTTGAAGATGTTGCACAGGCAAGGTCTGATTGTTCGCACAATAGAACTTTTAACCCTCTGCCAGCTGCATCAGCTGCTATTCCAGTGCCGTTTACACCGCCACCGATGACTAGTAAGTCATATTCGTTATCTGCTAATTCCACCGAGCTAACCTTTTTATTTGTAATATAAATAAGACATAATCATCATAAAGCTGCTGTTTTCATTTGACAATAGAAAACCCAGATTTTTATTCGTTAATTTTGACGCCAATCCATTTTCAATTTAGAGCAGTAAAGCATGCCTTTTAAATCTAGCATTTAGCTAAGTTAAAAAGCAAAGTGGCTAAAGTACTGGCCTTAGCCACTTAGTATTTACTGCGGGCAGTTTTTATTCGTTAAGCAGACTTGAGCTACGCAGTGCTGCCATTTTGCGTATAGATCGTTACGCTCGTCGGCACTCATGGTGGGCTCAAAGCGACGGTCGCATGTCCACATTTTAGATAACTGTTCAGTTGACTCGTACACACCTGCTTGCAAGCCTGCTAAATAAGCGACCCCTAAAGAGGTGGTTTCGGTCACTGTTGGTCGCTCAACTGTTGCACCTAAAATATTTGATAAAAAGGTCATAACCCAATTATTTTTTACCATACCGCCATCTACACGAAGCACACTTGGGCGAAGGCCATCACGCTCCATCGCTTTTTGTAAATCTTTGGTCTGGTAACCAACTGATTGCAAAGCAGCCGCAACAATAGTGCTAATACCAGAGTCGCGTGTTAGCCCTAAAATAGCGCCACGCGCATTAGGGTCCCAGTAAGGAGCGCCTAAACCAGTAAACGAAGGCACTAAAAAAACACCATGATCGAGCGGTACATCTTTAACCATCGACTCACTTTCGCCAGCATGGCTAAGTAGCTTTAAGCCTTCAACAATCCACTGCATAGTTGCGCCAGCCATAAATATACTGCCTTCAATGGCGTAAGTTGGCTTGCCGTTTAATCTGTAGGCAACAGTGGTCAATAAGCGGTTTTCTGAGGTCAGTGCTTTTTCGCCAGTGTTAAGCATTAAAAAACAGCCAGTACCGTAAGTACTTTTAGCCATGCCTTGTTCAAAACATGCATGTCCTACAAGCGCAGCTTGTTGATCGCCTGCAATACCACATACGCGAATTGGCGCGCCAAAAATATCAGCGCTGGTTGAACCAAACTCGTCAGCAGAATCCATTACTTCTGGCAGCATAGATTCTGGAATATCGAATAACTCTAAAAGCTCTTGATCCCACTGCTGGGTGTGAATATTAAATAACATGGTGCGCGATGCATTGGTTGCATCGGTGCGGTGCTCTTTACCGCCAGTTAGCTGCCAAAGTAGGTAAGTGTCAACCGTACCGAAGGCGAGCTCACCTGCAAGGGCTTGTTCGCGTGCGCCTTCAACGTTATCTAAAATCCAACGAACTTTAGTGGCCGAAAAATAAGGGTCGAGCAGTAAGCCTGTTTTATCGCTTATTGTTTGGCAAAGCTCATCAGTTGTTAGGCTTTCGCAATAGTCACTGGTGCGACGGTCTTGCCATACAATAGCGTTATAAATTGTTTTGCCTGTTTTTTTGTTCCATACCAAAGTGGTTTCGCGCTGATTGGTGATACCAATGGCAATAATTTCTTCAGGCTTTACATCGTTTTTAGTTAACACTTCGCGACTAGTGCTAAGCACTGTTTGCCAAATATCGTTAGGGTCGTGTTCTACCCAACCATTTTGTGGAAAATGCTGCGAAAATTCTTGTTGTGCTGTACCAAAAACGTCTGCATCTTTTGTAAACAAGATGGCCCGAGAGCTTGTGGTTCCTTGATCAATTGAGAGTATGTATTTGGACATGATATTTGTGTTATTTATCTTATCTTATATATGACTAGATTGCCTTTAACCGAAGTTAATGGCAATGGTTTTTTCTTAAAATAGCAGATTAAAAAATAAACACGCTAATATTTGCTGGTAACTCTTTTATATAAAAGGCGTTTTATTTTTGCATTATTTTAAGGGCGTATGCGGCTATTGATTAAAACAACCGCTTAAAGCTTATTATTACTTGGTGTGAGGTTTAGCTTGTTGCCAATTCATACCGGTAGAAAAGCGATTATCAAACCCGCGCCACTGTGGCAGCGGCTTACCATCAACAACAGCTTGGTCGCCGTTTTGTGGTAAATCTAAGTATTTACACTCGCTGGCTATGCCTTTTACGTGGCAATCCATCATGGCAAGTACAAAGTGTTTGTTGGTCTCGTTTAGTGTGCGCATAGACCACGAAGGCTCGTAGTAATGGCCTATATCTAGCTCACTGCTGCTTTGTGCAATAGCAGGGGCTGGGTGTGGTGCAATATTATGGCGTGCATTTTTGTAAGTAAGCATGTACTTATCTTTGCTGCCTGTTTGTTCATAAAGACTTTTAATGCCTTCATAGCCTGAAATGTCATCTAAGTTACCGGCTACATAAAGCGAAGGTACTTTAATATTTTTCATTGCTTTGGCATCAAATATAGCGTGCTGTCCGCCCCACGGTGCAAAGGCCACCATGGCTTTTATACGAGGGTCTACTTTTGGGTTCTGGTATTGTCCACCAGCGCAGCTGTTTAGTAATTGCTGTACTTGTTTAATTTGAGCTAGGTCTTTCATACCCGTAAACATAGCCGTAGTTTGCTCATTAAAAGCGTAACAACCACCTATCGTATTTACCGCGCCATAGCCACCCATTGAGTAACCAATTACACCTGCGCTTTTGTTATCTACCTGCTTGCTGGCAAAGTTGTTTTGCTCATTAAAGTAATTAATTACAAACTGCTGATCGCGTGAGCGATTTATAAGCGTGCTAAAAAAGCCAGAGAACGGCGCATTTTTAAAATCAACATCGGCATTGGTTGAGTCAGTATGGTCAATAGCTACCACAATGTAACCGTGCGACGCTAAATGCTCGCCGAGGTAGTACATAATTGTACGGTAACCGGTATAACCGTGCGAAAGCACTATCACAGGGTAGTGCTCTTTATTATTAATGGCGACATCACGCATTGCATCGGCTTGCAAAGTAAACTCTTTACCTGAGCGAGTTTCATCTGTGTAGCTGCTAAGTGGCGCTTTTGCTGTATTTGCAGCCGGATACCACACCTCTACTTTTAAAGGACGATCTTTTTGACCTTGTGTAGCGGGGTCAAATTGCGCAGGGTTAACTAAATCAAGTGTTTGCACACCTACATTGTAGCTACCTTTAGCTGCAAGCTCTGGCAGTACTTCGCTAGTGATTGGCGGGTATAGCTGCTCTGGTTTATTAGATTCAGCAACAGCTACACTGGCAGATAAACTGCACGTTGCAAGTAATATGGCTTTTGAAAGCGCCTTGAGTGTGTGTGTCATTGTGTGTCCTTGTTGTGTATTTTTATTTTTTAATTAGTCAGTTCAGCCGACTCGACGGCATTGCTGTATTGCAGCTGCCACTGTGCTCGCAAGGTATCCATTATGTTCATAACTCGTAAGCTAGTACTGAGGGGCAACACGCTGCTTTGAGTTTGTTTTTGTAATATACACTGCGTGACATGTGCAATTTCAAACTTAAAGTTTTCATCGTCACTAAAGTTGTATTCAAAGTACTGAGGGTCTTGGTCTTTTATGTGTAGCTCTAGCGTTTGTGCACCTACAAACTGAGGTATTCGAATATAGCCAAGCTCACCATTAATACATGCTTCTGTTGGGCCATTTTGCTGCAGTGCGCTGGCAAGAGATGCAAATTGCCCGTTACCGTAATCAACTATAGCAGTGCTTCGCTCATCAACGCCGGTTGTGCTTTTATGTACAAAGGAGTTGATGTGTTCAGGGGCTTTATTAAATACCACATCAGCAATCGAAATAGGATAAATACCTAAATCGAGCAGGGCGCCACCCGCTGTTACAGGGTTCATTAATCGGTGAGTGTCGGCAAAGCTGCCAGGTAAACTAAAGTTGGCATTAACACTGTGCACATTACCAATAATACCTTCACTTAGGAGCTGTTGTAATTTTACTATGGCTGGTAAAAACCGCATCCAAACGCCTTCCATTAAAAAGCAGTTTTGTTGCTTGGCAAGCTCAGTGAGACTTTGCAACTGCTTAGCATTAACGGTGATTGGTTTTTCGCTTAGCACGTGCTTATTGTGTTTTAAGCATTGGGCTATCGTTTTAAAGTGTTGATCGTGGGTATTGGCAATATAAATAGCATCTATATTTGGGCATTGCATAAGAGCTTGATAGCTTTCATAGCCTTGAATATTGTACGGTGTGGCAAATTCTTTAGTGCGCTGTATACTCGTTGATGCCGCGCCAATAAGCTGTGCATCACTGCAATGCGCAATGCTTGTAGCAAAGGTGTGAGCTATATTGCCACACCCAATAATTCCCCAATTAACCTTTGCCATGCTTATTCCTTAAGTTTATTTAAAAAGACGTAATTTGTAATCCTGAACCCGCTGAACATACATAAATATCAGCATTTAAATTAAAGCGTTCAAAGTAATGCATTTCTACCGCTGCTTTAATTAGTGGTACTTCCGCATCGCGACATAAACATACAATTGCGCCACCAAAACCACCCCCTGTCATACGTACTGCGCCACGCTCGCCCATCGCTTCTTTACAAATTTCTACTAAGCCATCGGTTGCAAGTACGGTTACTTCAAAGTCGTGTTTAAGTGATTGATGCGATGCTGCCATTAGCGTGCGAAGTGCATCCATATCGTTATTTTGTAGTGCAGTAGTTGCTGCAATTACACGGTCGTTTTCGCTAATTACGTGGTGTGCACGTTTATATTCGTTTTCGCTTAATGTCGCTTTTACTGCTTGCAGGCCAGCCATGGTGGCTTGGCGAAGTGTTTCTACACCCATTTTTACAGCAGCTTGTTCGCAGTCAATACGGCGCTGGTTGTATTCGCTATCAACTAACTTACGCGGGTAGTTTGAATTAACAATAACAATATTTAAATCATCAGGAACTTTAACTGATTTGGTTGCGAGGTTTTCACAGTCGATTAATAGTGCATGACCGTTCTCGCCTTTAGCTGAAATAAGCTGATCCATAATGCCGCATTGGCAATGCATAAAGTCGTTTTCGGCTTCTTGACCAAATAGCGCAATTTGCTCTGGCGGTAAACCAAGCTGTGCAATATGGTTAAACATACCGCCTACAGCAACTTCTAGTGCGGCCGATGACGACAAGCCACTACCTTGCGGTAAGTTACTGTCAATTAGTAGGTCGGCGCCACGCAGTGTGTAGCCCGCTCTTTTAAGAACATAAGTAACAGCACGAATGTAGTTACCCCATTGCGACTGGCCTTCAGTAATTTCTTCATCAACGCTAAAGCTGTCTTTTTCGCCAGGGTAATTTAAAGAATGCACAGTAATAATATTGTCGTCGCGCTCTTTAAACATTACTTGGGTACGAAACTCTAACGAACACGGTAAAACAAAACCGTCGTTGTAGTCGGTAAATTCGCCAATGAGGTTTACACGCCCCGGTGCTGCTGCAATACCTTGAGCAGGCGCGCCATACAGTGACAAAAATTGTTGTTGGAATTCGTTAAGCTTCATCTGTGTGTCCTGCTGTATCTTTATAGTGTGTTGTACTGGCTGCTTTTAAAATAGAAGCAGCGGTTTCTGCGCTTAAATCGCGTTGGCTTTCGCCTAGCATTTCGTAGCCTACCATGTGTTTTTTAACAGTAGCAGAGCGAAGTAGCGGCGGATAAAAATGGGCATGCAAACGCCAATGTTGCTCATCAGAGCCTCTGTTAGCCGGTGCATTGTGCCATCCCATTGAGTATGGGAAGCTGCAATTAAATACGTTGTCGTACTTAGTGGTTAATACTTTAAGTGCCTGAGCCAAAGAGTCGGTTTGCGCATCGTTTAGCTGGCTAAAGTTTTGAATGTTATCTTTAGTTACTAGCATTGTTTCAAACGGCCACGCTGCCCAAAATGGCACAACAACAAGCCAATGTTCGTTTTCAAATACAACACGTGTTTGATCTGCTTGCTCTTTTTGCGCGTAATCGGCAAGCATGGCTGTGCCATGCTTTTTATAATAGTTAAGCTGCTGGTTATCTTCGGCTTCTATTTCGGTTGATAAATGCGAGTGAGCCCAAACTTGGCCGTGAGGATGAGGTTGCGAACAACCCATGATCTCGCCTTTATTTTCAAAAACTTGTACACATTCGTACTGCTGTGCAAGCTCTGTGTAATTTTCTTTCCAGATTTTTACTACTTCGTGCAATGCATCGTGCTCAAGCTCTGGAAGTGTTTTATTATGCTCTGGAGAAAAACAAATTACGCGGCATTCGCCACTGGCTTCGTCTGCAATAAATAAATCGCTGTCTGACTCTAAGCTTTGTAATTGCTCGCTGGCATTAGGTGTTAATGCGCCAAAGTCATTTCTAAATACGTGTGTGTATTTATAATCAGGGTTACTGTCGCCATTTGCACGGGTATTACTTGGGCAAAGTGGGCAGTTTTCATCGTGTTTTGGTAATACGTTTTCGTTAACGGCTTCTGTTGCGCCTAACCATGGACGGTTATTACGATGTGGTGACACTAATACCCAACGACCCGTTAGCGGATTTTTACGTCTGTGAGTACTTTCTAATAAAGCCATGTTAACTCTCCAACCCACTTGGGTAATTAGTTTGCCAGCGCCATGTGTCGTTTGTCATGTCGCTAAGTGTTAGTTCTGCGTGCCAGTTAAGTGTGTTTTGCGCTTTTGTGGCATCGGCGTAGTTACAGGCAATATCACCTGCTCGGCGCGGTGCAATCTTATACGGAATATCTCTATTGGCTGATGCGCTAAATGCGTTGATCATATCAAGCACAGAATAACCTTGCCCTGTGCCTAAGTTGTAAGCATGAAATGCGGTATCTGTTTTATGCTGCATAAATGCCGCAACATGACCTTTAGCTAAATCTAAAACATGAATATAGTCGCGCACACCTGTGCCATCTTCGGTGTCGTAGTCGTCACCAAAAATATTAACCACGTCACGTTTACCTACTGCAGTTTGGGCAATAAATGGCATTAAGTTATTAGGAATACCATTAGGGCTTTCACCTAATAAACCACTAGGGTGTGCACCTACTGGGTTAAAGTAACGAAGCGCAATACCCATAAATTGACTGTTGGCATTACATACGTCTTGCATGGCTTGTTCAACCATGACTTTAGTCCAACCATAAGGGTTCGTTGCGCGTATAGGGTGCTTTTCGTCAATAGGGAGGTAGTCTGGCTCGCCGTATACTGTAGCCGATGAGCTAAATATAATATGGTTAACGCCTTCATCTTGCATGTTTTGTAGCATGCTTAATGTGCCCGACACGTTATTTTGATAATAACGCAGCGGTTGCTCGGTAGATTCGCCAACGGCTTTTAAAGCTGCAAAGTGAAAAACAGCTTCGGCTTTAGTGTGTTTTAGAGCGAGCTTAAACTGTTGCTCGTCTTGAATGTCGCCCAAAATAAACTCAAACCGAGTACCCGTAATCTTTTCGAGTTGGTCAAGTACCCGCGCACTTGCATTAGACAAGTTATCATAAATAACAGGCGTAATACCTGCTTCATGCAATGCAATACATGTGTGGCTACCTATGTAACCCATGCCGCCAGTAACTAAAACTTTCATGTTATTTCTCGAAAAGTGTATTTATATGATAAATACTACTATTAAGGTGGTTTAAAAACAATAGTTATGATTGCTGAGTAATTCAAATAAAAGCATAAAAAATATTCAGCTTAAACACTCATCTGCCTTTTAAAGGAATGCTTTTATATTAACTAACATAGGCTTAGCTTTATCAATTAATTCTATAAACTGATTCAACTATTGGCCTAATTATCAGCAGTAAGTCGGGGTGCTAATATAGCGAAAATAAAGTAAGGAGAGATCAACATGAACAAAACAATTTTACTTACCGGCGCAACCGATGGCATTGGGCTAGAAACTGCAAAGATGTTATTAGCACAAGGTCATACCGTATTATTACATGGCCGCAGCCAAGCAAAGCTCAATGCGCTACAAGTAGCTTTAACCGAGCAATACCCAAATGCAAGTACACATACTTATATTGCTGATTTAAGCGATATGAGCCAAGTTCAAACTTTGGCAAAAAATGTATTAGCCGATATGGCCGAAAATAATAACCAGCTCGACGTACTTATTAATAATGCAGGCGTTTATCAATTAGTTGATGCTACAACAATTGACGGCCTTGATGCTCGCTTTGTTGTAAACACGATTGCGCCATATCTTCTTACAAAACTATTATTACCTGTCCTTGGTCATGATTCGCGAGTGGTTAATGTGTCATCAGCTGCGCAATCAAGCGTTAACTTAAATGCACTTATGGGTAACACTGAACTTTCTGATAGTGCGGCTTATGCACAAAGTAAATTGGCTATTACTATGTGGTCACGTCATTTAGGGCTTGAGCTTAAAGATACTGGGCCATTAGTTGTATCGGTAAACCCTAAATCTTTACTGGGAAGCAAAATGGTAAAAGACGCTTACGGTATAGATGGTGGGGATTTAAAAATTGGCGCAGATATTTTTTGTCGCGCAGCGCTTAGTGATGAATTTAAAGATGCCGCAGGCCTGTATTTTGATAACGATACAGGACGCTTCGCGCCTCCTCATGTTGATGCACTTGATAATGCTAAAAATCAACAACTAGTAGATACGTTAGACAGTATTTTAGCACAGCTTAAATTAGGTAAAGCATAGTGAAAAATCATGTTACCTGGACAGTACAAGGCCAAATTAAAGAAGGTAAATACGATGAGTTTTTACTGGTAATGGCACAATTAGTTACTTTGACTAAAAGTGAAGCGGGCACTTTAATGTATGAGTGGACAGTAAGTGAAGACAAGCGCAATGTACATATTTACGAGCGTTACCAAGATGAAGATGCTGCTAAAGCGCATCTTGCTGGTTGGGGCGAAAGTGGCCCACTATTTTTAAGCGTAGTTGATATGGATAAAGTAATGGTATTTAGTCAATTATCAGAAGAGTTTGCACAAGCCTTTGCAGGCCCAAGCAGTGTATTTATGAAACCTGTGGGTGGCTTTGTAAAGTTTTAGAGAAAATACCCATTGTTGATCTAAAGAGCTCACCTCATCAGTGAGCTCTTTTTTTAGTGGCATTACTGCTCTTGCTGCAAGCGCTCGTATAACCAATCTTTTAATTCTGTACGTTCGTGTTTTAATAGATGCATTTGTTCATCGCTTATGGGCGCATCTTTGAGCTCTAACACTCTAATCTCTTTATCTAGCTTGTCGTACTTATCTGCTTTTTTTGCAAATTCAGTATCGCTTTCATTTAACTCGGCAATGGTCTTTAAGTATTCTGGAAAGTCATTTGTTAATGAGTGGTCTTCGCCTAACATATTCGCTCCTTAGTCGGATATAAATGAGCTCACAAGTAAGTGAGTTGTATAAGTGAATTACTGCCTTTCATATAATACACTGGGGCTTACATAGATATAATTCAACCATCGAGCCGCTAATTTGATGTAGCACAAACAATCTGTTTATTTTGCTCAGTAAGGCATTTCACCAAAGTATTTAATAGTGCGATCAATAAATGCACGTACTTTAGAGGTCAATAATTTATTGTTGGGGTATACAGCCTACGTAGGTGTATTAACTAATCGTAAAAAGCTTAGGGTTCGATATTATTGCTCAAGGTGCAAGGAATCTCTGGCTAGAGAAAATAAATTTAAATATCATCATGATTCAATACGTTAGTAAATCTCTTAACCAGAGTTAAAGTTAAGTAAACCAATGCCCGCTAAAGGCTTTTAAGCATTTTAGCTAAAAGAGTTAATTTTTAACGCTTTTTGCTAATTTATGTTGGTTAATTAATAGTGTTAGAATGCAGCGCTTAGTACCACTTGTGTAAAGTAGTGGTCAATAATTTATAAGGTCTGTTGTGTAATGCTGTTGATGATCGACAACTACGATTCGTTTACTTACAACTTAGTGCAATATTTTCAGCGTTTAGATCAAGACGTTTTAGTAAAACGTAATGATGAGCTAAGTATTGCACAAATAAAACAGTTAAACCCGCAGCACATCGTGTTATCGCCAGGGCCATGCACCCCTAACGAAGCGGGTATTTCACTAAATGTTGTTGAGCAACTAAAAGGGCAATATCCTATTTTAGGGATTTGCTTGGGGCATCAAACTATCGCACAAGCTTTAGGTGGAGATGTAATACGTGCTAAAAAAGTAATGCACGGTAAAACATCACCCATAGTTCATACTAATAAAGGGGTGTTTAAAGGCTTAGCTAATCCGTTAACGGTATGTCGTTATCATTCTTTAGTGGTTAAAGCGCAAACTCTGCCTAAAGAGCTTGAAGTAACCGCATGGACTCAAACTGAGCAAGGCGAGTTTGACGAAATTATGGGGTTGTTACACAATGAACTTGCTATCGAAGGTGTGCAGTTTCATCCCGAAGCTATTTTAACTGCTCAAGGCTTAGAACTGCTTGATAACTTTTTAACTCGCTTCTAATGTTATAATACACATAGCATTTTATACTTTATTAATGGATGTCATGACTGAACTTGTAGCCCAGCAGCGTACTGCCAAAATACTAAGCCAACGAGCTCATGACTTATTGCTTGGGCATAGCTTTGCGCATCAGCAAATTGGTTTCATTCATACATTAGATATAGATTACGGCGAACCCATGAAGCAGCGTACCTTGCTTCAGGTTGAAGTGGCCGCACAGAATAAACGCCAGCAAAGCAGTACTGCACATCATAAGTACCGCGCTCAAGCCAGTGAGCAACTGCACAAAACAATTGAAACAGCTATATATAAGCAGCTCGAAGATATAGATGGCGTAATTCATAGCACCATAGGTATTGAAGATGGCATTGCCAATATACTCGATATATTAGCGGTAAAGTCAGCGTCGGTAGGGCGTTTAGAGCCATTGGTTAATGATATAAGCTGGTTGGGTAGGGAGTTAGTAACGCTCGTTAATTTACCTTACTATCGTAATCAACGTAGTAAAAACACGTCTGTAAAAGTAGATAAGCCATCGCTCGCCCTTCGTTATATTGGCCTTGATAACTTACAGCTAGTTATTCCTACATTTGCTGCCCGCCATTGGATGCCACATAGCACCGAACCATTTTCGTTATTAAAACGCCGGCTACGCGACAGCGCGATGGCAAACGCGATTGCAGCGCAAAAAATTGCACAAATTAATAATGTAAATGACGTTCATGCATTTACCCTTGGTATGCTTTTAGATGTAGGGCGAATTGCATTAGTGCGCTTGTACTTAAAAACGTTTGAGCAAATATGGCAACGTAAAGTACAGCTAGCCCGAAATGAAAACCAAAAAGATTTACACACCGCATTATTAGAGCTTCAGCCCGACCCGCTATTTTTAACTACTCTACTTAGCAATAAATCGATAGAAGTAAGCGCTAAGGTAATAGACAAAATGGCTTTTAAATATTTACCGTTTAAAGGGGTAATGCAGCAGCTAGTAAATGGGGTAGATAAGGGCGATACATTACTGCCATTAACAGAAGTAATGCTAAAGGCACGGTGCTATTCTCAATATCTTAATTTAAAAGAACATCAACTTATTGAACCTGATGAAGCTCTAAGCTGGTTTTCGCACTTTAAGTTCACTAAAACGGAACTAAAAACCCTCCAATCGAGTAATTTTACCAATTTAGCTATTCAAATTGACTAAAAATCTGAATTTTTTGTTAATTTTTTTGCGACTAACCATTCATTCTCATCTTATTGTTATATTACATATTTGCCGATTAAAGCGTGTGCGCCTCTGTACTCATGCGGTTAGTTGCCTAAAAATAAGCATAAATAGCTATGCAAATAGTTATTCACTATCTATGAAATAATATCTTTAGCCCTTTATTTTCAAGGGATACATGAAAGTTTTTAACGAGACAGATATAAGTAATTCTGAAATAATGTGCGTCTGAAAATTGAACCACAAAGCAATTTTGCGCAATTATCAGGTTACTGATCTTGCCTATAAAGTTGGTTACAAATATTAACCAAACACCTATTTTGATGTTTTGTGTTGCTCACAATTAAGAGGAAATAAAATGACAGTCAATCGCGAATTATTTGATCACGTAATGGTTCCTAACTACGCACCTTCAAGCGTAATTCCTGTTCGAGGCGAAGGCTCTCGCGTATGGGATCAACAAGGTCGAGAGTTTATCGACTTTGCTGGTGGTATTGCAGTTAACTGTCTTGGCCATTGCCACCCTGCATTAGTAGGCGCATTAAAAGAGCAAGGCGAAAAAATCTGGCATCTATCTAACGTAATGACCAATGAGCCGGCACTTCGCCTAGCTAAAAAAATGGTTGATGCGACATTTGCTGAAAAAGTTTACTTTGCCAACTCTGGCGCAGAAGCAAACGAAGCCGCGCTTAAATTAGCGCGTCGTTTTGCACTTGATAAGTTTGGCGCAGAAAAATCACAAATCATCGCGTTCAACAAAGGTTTCCACGGTCGTACATTCTTTACCGTAACTGTTGGCGGCCAAGCTGCATATTCAGATGGTTTTGGCCCTAAGCCTGGCGACATTATACATTGCGATTACAACGACCTAGCTGCTTTTGAAGCGCTTATCAGCGACAAAACATGTGCCGTAATGATGGAACCTCTACAAGGTGAAGGCGGTATTGTTTCACCAACTGATGAGTTTGCTCAAGGCGTTCGCGATTTATGTACTAAACATAACGCACTGCTTATTTTTGATGAAGTTCAAACAGGTGTTGGTCGTACTGGCGATTTATATGCATACCAAGGCTTAAACGTAGTACCTGATATTTTAACTTCGGCTAAAGCACTTGGCGGCGGTTTTCCTATTGGCGCTATGATCACAACAACTGAAATTGCACAGCACCTTAAAGTAGGCACACATGGTTCTACTTATGGCGGTAACCCGCTTGCCTGTGCTGTTGCAGAAGCGGCATTTGATACAGTAAATACCCCAGACGTACTGGCTGGCGTAAAAGAAAAAGCAGCATTATTTAATGAACTACTTAGCGCGGTTAACGAAAAATACAACGTATTTAGCGAAATCCGTGGCCAAGGTTTATTAATTGGTGCAGTAGTGAACGAGCAATACAAAGGTCGTGCAAAAGAGTTTTTAGTGGCAGGTACTGAGCAAGGCCTTATGTCACTAGTTGCCGGTGCAGACGTAGTACGTTTCACTCCATCTTTAGTAATTCCTGAAGCGGACATTCGCGAAGGTATGGCACGCTTTGAAAAAGCAGTAGCAAGCGTAGTAAACGCATAAGCGACTTAAGCCAACCAATTAAGGGCAAGCACCGCTTGCCCTGCAATTCCTATTTACCGTTATTTATAAGGGAGCAAGCGGACTCATGATGATCCTTCGCCCAATCCAGCAAAATGATTACTCAGCATTACTGAAAATTGCCCACGAATCTGGGCATGGTTTTACGTCTTTGCCATTAAACGAAGAACTATTGCAAAAGAAAATAGACCATTCTGTAAGTTCATTTGCTAAGCAAACGTCACAACCCGGTGACGAAGGCTACCTGTTTGTTCTTGAAGATAGCGAAACCGGTGATGTTGTAGGTACGTCTGCAATTGAAGCTGCGGTAGGGCTTGATGATGCATTTTATCATTATCACTTAAGTAAAGTGATTCACTCTTCGCGCACATTAGACGTATACAAAGCGGTTGATATTTTAACGCTATGTAACGACTACACAGGGGCTACAGAGCTTTGCACATTGTTTTTAAAAGATGGCTATCGTAAAAATTGTAACGGTAAGCTACTTTCAAAAGCGCGCTTTATGTTTATAAAGCAGCATCAAGAGCGTTTTGCACAAACAGTGATTGCAGAAATGCGCGGTGTGTCTGACGAAAACGGCAGTAGCCCTTTTTGGCAGTGGCTAGAAGAGCACTTTTTCTCAATGGATTTTCCAACAGCTGACTACCTAACAGGTATTGGCCAAAAGGTTTTCATTGCTGAATTAATGCCTAAATACCCAATTTATGTAAATTTGCTAAGTAAAGATGCGCAAGCCGTAATAGGTAAAGTACACGACAACACACGCCCAGCAATCGAGTTATTAAAAAGCGAAGGCTTTACGTTTAATGGCTACGTAGACATTTTTGACGGCGGCCCAACGGTTGAAGCAAAAGTAGATAACATTGCGACGATTCGTAATGCAAATAACTTTAACGTTGAAATTGGCGAAATGACTGGCGACACCATGGTTTTACTAGCTAACGAAAAGCTTGAAGATTTTAGAGCAACCGTTGCACCAATGACATTTGACGAGCGCGCAAAAAGCCTTATTTTATCGCAAGAAGTAGCAGATGCATTGCATTTGCAAACTGGCGATATTGTTAGTGCAACCACGATTTAATTTAGGAGAAAGTATATGACTCATCCTGCACAATTTATTAATGGTCAATGGTCACAAGGCCAAGGCACAGAATTTAATTCAGTAAATCCTGCAAATAACGACGTTATTTGGCAGGCATCATCAGCAACTGCGGCGCAAGTAGACACCGCAGTAAATGCAGCGCGCGAAGCGTTTTATGCATGGGCTGATAAAAGCTTTACTGAGCGTTTAGAAATAATTAAAGCATTCGCAGCGCAATTAAAAGAAAACAGCGAAGAGCTCGCTATTACTATCGCACAAGAAACAGGTAAGCCACTGTGGGAAACGCGCACAGAAGCGGGTGCTATGGTTGGTAAAATTGCCATTTCTGAAAAAGCATTTTTAGAGCGCACTGGCGACGTAGAAAACGCAATGCCACTTGGCCGCGCGATGATTCGTCATAAGCCACATGGGGTTGTAGCCGTATTTGGTCCGTATAACTTTCCGGGTCACTTACCTAATGGCCACATTGTGCCAGCGCTTTTAGCAGGTAACACGGTTGTATTTAAACCGTCTGAACTGACTCCTAAAGTTGCCGAGCTTACGCTTAAACTGTGGGAAAAAGCAGGCTTACCAGCCGGTGTAATCAACCTCGTTCAAGGTGAAGTAGAAACGGGTAAAGCCCTTGCTGCTCACAAAGGGATTGATGGCTTGTTCTTTACGGGTTCTTCGCGTACTGGTCATATTTTACATGAACAGTTTGCGGGTCAACCGGGTAAAATTTTAGCGCTAGAAATGGGTGGTAATAATCCACTTATTATTACTGACGTTGAAGACACTAAAGCGGTTGTTCACGATATTATTCAATCAGCGTTTATCTCAAGCGGCCAGCGTTGTACATGTGCACGTAAACTGTTTTTACCTAAAGGTAGCAAAGGCGATGTAATTTTAGAGCGCCTTATCACTGCAACTAAAGCGATTAAAGTAGGTAACTACGATGATGCAGACCAGCCATTTATGGGCTCTATGATCTCATCAGCGGCAGCAGCGGGCATGGTTAAAGCGCAAAACGAGCTTGTTGAGCTTGGCGCTCAAGTATTAGTAGAGCTTGAGCACACAGCTAATACTGGCTTTGTAACACCAGGTATTATTGAGTGTACAAATATTAGTGACTTCCCAGATGAAGAGCATTTTGGACCACTTTTAAAAGTATTCCGCTTTGACGACTTTGACCAAGCCATTGATAAAGCAAACGATACAACCTTTGGTTTATCGGCTGGTTTATTAAGTGATAGTGCAGCAGATTACGACCATTTTTTACGTCGTATTCGCGCTGGTATTGTTAACTGGAACCGCCCAATTACTGGCGCGTCAAGCGCAGCACCATTTGGTGGTATTGGCGCATCGGGCAATCACAGAGCAAGCGCGTATTACGCAGCTGATTACTGTGCATACCCAGTTGCTT
This sequence comes from Pseudoalteromonas sp. SR41-7, assembly GCF_014163935.1. Classification (NCBI taxonomy): domain Bacteria; kingdom Pseudomonadati; phylum Pseudomonadota; class Gammaproteobacteria; order Alteromonadales; family Pseudoalteromonadaceae; genus Pseudoalteromonas; species Pseudoalteromonas sp. SR41-7. The sequence continues at coordinate 115,934 of NZ_JACJEF010000010.1, forward strand.
CAGTAGAGCTTGAAAAAGTAGCGATGCCAGCAACACTAAGCCCAGGCTTAAAAATAGATTAAGCAGTAATACTACTTAATCATTATAAAAGCAGCTTCGGCTGCTTTTTTTGTATTGCTATCGTACAAGGCTAGTAATTATCGACTCTTTCTGCTTAAATCAGCATAATTAAATATATTTAGGTGGTTCGCATAATGGTTTTAGATAGGCAAGGGTACGATGATTTGATCATGTATCTAACTCAAAATTTAGCATTGTTTGAGAAGCCAGGCGAAATAAAACCAGGCGCTCCAACAGTAATGGAATTAATCGAAGACGTCATTGCACAAAATGTGATGCTTATTTGCGAGCAGCACACAGACCTCAACACAGAGCAGCGTAGTCAAATTGTACGTGAAGTTGATGGCATAGTTTACGATTTAGAAGAAGTCCTCAGCAGCATCACCTCACAGCCTGTCACGGTTGAACAGCATGCCTTTATAGATGAATTTGCAGGTTTAGTGAAAAACCTCTTTGATAGCGCTTTAGCACAACAATCTTAGCCATTTTATAGCCCTGCGTTGCATTTTCATTTGCAACTACGGCTAAGTTGCTTACAATCAAGAAAATATTTTTTTGAGATATAACAATGCAAGCAAATGTAAAATGGGTTGAAGGCGATACGTTTATTGGCCGTTCTAATTCTAACCACAATGTTGTGTTTGATGGCGGCAGCGATAGCGCAGCACCAAGCCCAATGGAAATGGTTTTAATGTCAGTTGGCTGTTGCTCATCAGTTGATGTGGTTAGTATTTTAAAAAAAGCTAAACAAGATTTTTCAGACGTACAAGTGAAACTAAGTGCAGAACGCGCCGAAACAGCACCGCGCGTGTTTACCAAAATCAACTTACACTTTGTTGTTAAAGGCAATAATGTGTCTGAAAAGCACCTTGCACGTGCAGTTTCACTCTCTGCTGAAAAGTATTGCTCGGTTGCATTAATGCTTGATAAAACAGTAGAAATTACGCATAGCCACGAAGTTGTGCAAGATCAAGCAAAATAACGCTTTTTCCACGAGGAAAATTCGTATAAAATCCGCGAACTTTTCATTCTGCAGGTGCAGAACCCACTAATTTATAGGTTGGTTTATTATGAACAAACCCTTCGATAAACTTAAACTTCATGGCTTTAACAATTTAACCAAAAGTTTAAGCTTTAGTATTTATGATATTTGTTACGCAAAGACCGAGCAACAACGTAAAGAATATATTGAATATATCGATGAGCAGTACAGTGCAGATAGACTAACCGATATTTTAGGTGAAGTTGTTGATATTATTGGTGCTAACATTTTAAATGTAGCGCGCCAAGATTATGAACCGCAAGGCGCAAGTGTAACTATTTTGGTTTCAGAAGAACCAGTAGAAGAGCAGCAAAATTACGATGCTGACGAAGCACCAGGCCCATTACCTGATTCAGTTGTTGCACACCTAGATAAAAGCCATATTTGTGTACACACATACCCAGAAGCTCACCCTGATGATGGTATTTGTACATTCCGTGCTGATATTGAAGTATCTACCTGTGGCATTATTTCGCCACTTAAAGCGTTAAACTTCTTAATTCATAGCCTTGAGTCAGACGTAGTAACAATAGACTACCGCGTTCGTGGTTTTACCCGCGACATAAACGGTGTTAAGCACTACATTGATCATGCTATTAGCTCGATTCAAAACTTCATGACAGAAGATACAAAAGAAGCGTACCAAATGATGGACGTAAACGTGTATCAAGAAAACCTGTTCCATACTAAAATGATGTTAAAAGAAACCGACTTAAATACCTATTTATTCGGCCTTTCTACTGATGAGTTATCGGACGAAGAAGAAGACGAGATCCGCTCTAAGCTGACTCGCGAAATGCAAGAAATATTCTATGGCCGTAACCTGCCAGATACAGAATAATAGCAACGAATTAAATTAAAAATGGCGCTCAGTGAGCGCCATTTTTTTTCTTTATTTTATTAGCAATAATTGTGTTTGTCGGCCATTTAAATACCAGACACCGCTTTTATCAAAAATAGCATCTTCCTCTAGCATTATTCTTATTTCTTTATTCCACTGCTTTATAAACACCGCATTGTTAAGCTCAATTGAGTAAGCCGTATTTAAATGTAGCGGATAGTCCCCATCTCCCGGTACACCTTGCTGAGAATCCCACATACCTAATGTAGTACCAGCAGCATGACCATGATAGCCAAGAGGATGAGTATAAATAGTGGGTTTTAATCCCTGAGCAATAGCGGCTTTTCGTGCTGCAGCTAAAACTTCATTACCGGTTTTTCCTACCGCAAATTGATTGGTAAATATATCTTGGAGTTTATTACCGCTTTTTAGTGCTTCAACTAAGTAACTAGGCGCACTCGTTTCGTTTTCTTTGAGTACATACGCATGCTGCTGCGTGTCGGTATTTAAGCGTAAATAAGTAATCCCAAAATCGACATGAAGCAAGTCACCGGCTTGTATAACGTTATCATCGTAGCCATTGGTAAAGCTTTCTTCATGATTAAACGACTTCGTATCGGCGCGCTGAATAGCAACGCTTGGATGAAACCATGTTTGTAGTTTTAGCTCTTTTACACGCTCTCTAAACCACCATACCAAGTCATCGCTAGTTGTTTCACCAACCGTAATTGTTTTACCCGAAAACCCCTCTGCAATAATATGATGGGCAATAGCCACAATATGTTTATACATTTTAACTTCTTCAGGAATGCGTTGCTCTAACCAGGCAACAGCAAGCGGCTCTGCAGAAATTATTTTATTGTGATAAGTGGCGGGCAAGTTAGCCATTAAGGTTTTGTAATCGCCTAGCACAAGGCCATCGGCATGTGCCCAGTCGGTAGAAGTATTAAGCGCAATGTTGCGAGGTTTGTATTGCTCAATAAGCGTATTGAGTGCCTGCCACTGGCTAGGTTGTGTTTGCTTATCCCAGCCTTTTTTAAATACATTACCTATTTTATAAGGCGCAATAGCGTAAGCATCAACCCCACCTTGTTTATTAAGTGCAAATAGCAAAATAGTGGTGCGTCTGGCTGAAAGCCATGTTGCAGGCAGCATTGTTTTTAATATTGGATCTTCATTGTATTCGCGGCTTATAAGAAGCCACATATCAGTGTTGTGCTGCTTCATTAACGAGGACATTAAGCTATTGATTCTCAGCTCAGTTATTATATCTATAAACGCTGCGCGCTCTTTCATTGATAGAATCGTTGGAGGTTCTGAAGCTTGAACTAAAGGGCTTACAAATAGTTTTGCGAGCAAACATGCGCTTATTAGTAATAATTTATTGTATTGCATAGTTGGGCTATTTTTAGGCTAATTTGTACTTAACATGCCAGAACCCACACTATAAAAAAATAATTTGAGACAAAGCGTACAAACAAAAAAGCCCAGCTAATTAAATTAGCTGGGCTTTTGAATATATAGCGTATTAATTAATCATGCTGTAAATAAGTGCAAATACAGCAAGTGAGCCAACCGATAATATAAATAGCGTGCTTAAACGGTTGCGGTATTTATGAAGTGCAGGCACTTTATAAACTGCAATCATTGGCATGATGAATAAAATCATCGCGATGATAGGGCCCGATAACTGATCCATCATGTCTAAAATACTTGGGTTTTTAACAGCGCAAAACCAAATAGCTAAAAACATAATTAACACACCAATTTTATCAGCCGCTTTTGCGCTTAAGCTTGTTTGTTTAGTTACTAAACCCGTAAAGCTCTCACGCGCCCCTAAAAAGTGACCCAAAAACGACGATGTAATAGCAATAAAGGCAACAAGCGGCCCAAGTGTGGCAATAAACGAGTTATCAGTAATATTAGCAAGGTAGGATAAAACCGATACGTTAGCGGCTTTAGCCGCTGCCATTTGCTCGCCTGTAAGCGACAGCACGCAAGAGAACACAAATAACAGTACAAAGGTAATAAGTAGTAAGCTAGTGCGCTTTAAAATCGCCTCAGACTTATGTGTAGCTTGTTCACCGTAGTGACCGCGTTGCACGTTTACAAAGCTTGAGATAGCCGCTGCGTGGCTAAACGAAAACACAATAATAGGAATCGATAACCACAACGTTTTTCCAAAGCTGCCCATTTCAGGCATTGTCATATCTGGCATTTGCCAGCTTGGGATTAAATAAAGTGATAAAAAGAACAATATACCCACAAGCGGGTAAACTAAAATAGCAAAGGCACGCAGCATTAAGCGCTCGCCGCCCATCATTAAGCTAATCATACCTGCAACTAATACACCCGAAAGCAACACGCGAGAAGGTGATTCCATCCCCATTTGATTAACCATAAAGCTATCAACGGTATTGGTTAAGCCCACACCGTAAATAAGCAAAATTGGGAATATAGATAAAAAGTACAACAAGGAAATTAACCGGCCCGCAGTCACACCGAAGTGCTCTTCAACTACATCGGTAAAATCGGCATCTTTATTTTTTGATGAAAGTACAAAACGCGCTAATCCACGGTGTGCACAAAAGGTCATTGGAAATGCTAAGCATGCCAAAATAATTAACGGCCAAAAACCGCCAATGCCAATATTAATAGGTAAAAATAAAATACCCGCACCAACGGCGGTACCAAAAAGGCTTAAAGTCCACTGCGTATCGTGCAGATTCCATTTAGAAGTGGGTGTGTTTGAAGGTGTGTGTGCACCTGTTGTTGATGCATTTGAAAGCGTTGCATCTTGAGATGTTGTCATGTGTGTGTTTATCCATTATTTAAATAATAATCGCGCGCAAGAATATAGTTTTTAGCTAAAAATTTCATGTTTTGAGAGGATTTGTAGACTAATTAATTAGACCAAATTGAAGGGTAAGTGTCATGAATACGAAACAGCGGTGTAAAAGTGAGCAAACCCTTAAGCGGCAGCACCACATTATAATTTTAAAGTAGGTTGGTTTGAGCGCAGCGAAACCCAACACGCTATAGTGTCACGCGAGCAACAAAGGCGAGGTAGGCGGTTTTCATAACGTAAAAATAGAGGAAGGTCATTTTATTGGCTTTCATTTAAAAATCAGAATCTGCAGCGAAAAGCTGTTAAGTAGAAGCCATTGATCTGAACTTCATAAGAGATTTTTATTAAACTCCGTTATACTTCCTGTAATTGAATATGCCAAACGAAGTAAATAGGCCACTAACTGCAATGAGCAAAGAGATTCTCTTCCATACTACTTTTGCGCACGAAACCAGTAAAACATGGGTTGTATTTGTCCATGGAGCAGGTGGTAGCTCGGCAATTTGGTTTCGTCAGCTTAAAGCCTATAAAAAAGAATATAATGTGTTGTTGCTAGATCTTCGTGGTCACGGTAAATCGAATAACTTAGTACAAAACTTTGTTGATAATAATTATTCATTTAATAATGTCTCTAAAGACATCATTGATGTGTTAGATCATAACAATATCACCAGCGCACACTTTGTTGGTATTTCATTGGGCACAATACTCATTCGAAATATTGCTGAAATTGCGCCGCAATATGTTTCTAGCATGGTGCTAGGTGGAGCGGTTACTCGTTTTAATACGCGCAGTAATACATTGGTTTATTTAGGTAATACTTTTAAACACTTCTTGCCTTATATGTGGCTGTATCGTTTATTTGCTTTTATTATGATGCCGAAAAAGCGTCATAAAGAATCTCGACTTTTGTTTGTTCGTGAAGCAAAACGCTTGTGCCAAAAAGAGTTTATAAAATGGTTTAAATTAGCCATGGACGTAAATCCTTTAATGCAATACTTCAAAGAAAAAGACATTGATATTCCCATTCTTTATATTATGGGTAAGGAAGATCATATGTTCCTTGGCCCTGTTAAAGAAATGGTTAAGCGTCATAAAAATAGCGTACTGCAAACTATTCACCATTGTGGCCATGTTTGTAATGTGGAACGTCCTGACTTATTCAATCAGCACTCGCTTGCTTTTATCGCCCAGCAAAATCTTTAAGGGTTGTAGATAAAATAGGGATAGGCCTTTCTTTTTTGACTTACAAAACTTAAAAAAGATCTAAATGGGTTAACTTAAAAGGAATTTAAATTGGAAGCGTTAAGTACTGCTAGGCAAGTTATTGATACCTTTTCGGCTTTATTAAGCCCTGTAATTGCCATCTCAGTAGGCTTTATTGCATACCAGCAGTGGAAGCTTAATGTTGATAAAGAGAAGCGTGAAAGTAACTCAAATAAATTGCATATTTATATAGTTGTAAAAAGGTTTTTGCGTAGTGTTGATATAAATCATGTGGTCGATGATAAGTTGTACGAAGAGCTTCAAGAGGCACTCGCCCTAGCTGATTTTTATTTTGACGGTATTGTGACCGATTGGTTATTTCAAGTAGACTCTGATGCATCAGCCTGGCTAAACTTAATGCAAATTAATTCATTACCTGGTACGCAAGAATCAAATCCCGAGTTTACTCGTAATCTAAGGGAAATTGAGGAGCTAATTGATAGTCTTCAAAAGTTTCATTGTGAGTTATTTGATGTATTTAAAGGTAGTATGATGTACTTAAAACCTAGCAAGTAATAAATTAGGCATGTTTTTTCACCGTTTGCTAGACATCAACTGGTAACATCAAAGAGTTAAAGCTATCACTTGTCTTTTTAACAACCGATAGCTAACCACTAAAAACTACCTTACTCTTCTATCGCACTTACAATAAAATACGGATTTAAGTATTCATCTTTGGTGTTATAAATAAGCGGGCTGCCATCAAGCTTAGTGACTTTTGCACCGGCTATTTCGGCGATGGCGTGGCCTGCGCCTGTATCCCATTCGCAAGTTGGACCTAAGCGCGGGTAAATATCGGCGCTGCCCTCAGCGACTAAACACAGTTTTAGTGAGCTGCCTTTAGACACCATTTCAACCTCATCAAAGCGTTTCACAAACTCGGCTAAATCGGGTGATGGGTGCGAGCGGCTGCCTACAACTCGAATTAACCCTTTGTTAGGTTTGGTAGTTACCTTAAGCTCAATTCGCTCATCGCCTTTATCTTTAAATGCGCCAATGGCTTCGGCGGCTAAGTACGATACGCCAAGGGCAGGTGCATCTACTACGGCTAAAATAGGAATGCCGTTTTTAATTAGGGCGATGTTTACGGTAAATTCACCGTTCTTTTTAATAAATTCTTTAGTGCCGTCGATTGGGTCAACTAACCAGTAGCTTTTCCACGTTTGGCGTACATCCCAGCTTATGTCGGCGTTTTCTTCACTAAGTATTGGAATATCAGGTGTGAGCTGTTGAAGCCCTGCCACAATCAGTTTATGAGCTGCTAAATCGGCGTCGGTTACGGGGCTTTCATCGGCTTTGTACTCAACGTTAAAATCCTTTTCGTAAATTCCCATTATCGCTTGGCCTGCTTTGCGGGCAAGGATGAGGGTTTCTTCTAGCAGTTCGGTTTGATTCATGGGGTTAACCTATATTATGTGCTTTTGTTTTAGATACGTTATCAGTTGTGTAACCGATTGGTCTAGGGTGTTTTTACTTGTATCTAAAATTATTTCTGGATTGTTTGGCACTTCGTAGCTTGAGTCGATACCAGTGAAGTGTTTTATCTCTCCAGCGCGGGCTTTTTTGTATAACCCTTTTGGATCGCGGCTTTCGCATACATCCAGTGGGGTATCGATAAATACTTCGATAAATTCGCCTTCGTCTACTAAGTTACGCACCATGTCGCGTTCTGCTCTAAAAGGCGATATAAACGCAGTAAGTACTAACAAGCCAGCGTCGGTCATTAGTTTTGCGGTTTCGCCTACGCGGCGTATGTTTTCAATGCGGTCTTCGTCGCTAAAGCCTAGATCTTTACACAAACCGTGGCGTACGTTGTCGCCATCGAGCAGGTAAGTGTGCGTACCTTGCTGATTAAGCGCCGCTTCTAGTGCGTTTGCTACGGTGCTTTTGCCAGAGCCTGAAAAGCCGGTAAACCATAAAATAGCGGGCTTATGTTTTTTTTGCTCACTACGCTGTGCTTTTGTAGTTGCGTAGTTATGCCAAACTATATTTTCATCCATAGTGAGAGTCTCTTATGCTGTGAGCGCAGGTATTAAAACGGAAATACCAGCGGGATCAGGGTTAATACCGTGATTGAATAAATAATAGAAAGGGGTAAGCCCATTACTATGTAATCTTTTAAGCGATAGTTACCCGCGCTATAAACCATTAGGTTAGTTTGATACCCAAATGGCGATATAAAGCTGGCTGATGCGCCAAAGGCAACCGCCATAATAAACGGTAGTGGGTCTACATTAAAACCAACCGCGAGCGAGTAAGCAACAGGGAAAGATAAGGCAGCAGCTGCGTTGTTAGTTATAAGCTCGGTAAATAATACGGTCATTAAAAATATAGCTATAAACGCGCCGTACGGGCCAAAATCCCCAAGTACCATAAACATGGCGTCGGATATTTGCCCGGCAAGTCCGGTGCCTATCATTAATTTAGCAAGGCCAATGGCGCTACCTACAACTACGAGTAACTCGATAGGAAAACGGCGTTTTACTTCGTTAAGTTTTATGGTGCCGCTGAGCATTAAGCCAATCAGTAATACTAATAAGCCTTTAACCAGCGGCACTATGCCAATAATGCTTAAACCCAGTACTGCGGCAAAGCTTAGTAGCACAATATTTGATTGCTCAGGTGCAAGGTGGGCTTGTAAGTCAAACCCTGAAATATACACAAATTCGCGCTTTAAATTAGGCAAAGTGTAAAAGTTTTTGCCTGGTGCGAGTATAAGTGAGTCGCCAGCTTGTAATTGCACTTGCCCAAGGCCGCCCTGTAAGCGGTCGTGTCCACGGCGAATAGCAATAACAGCAGCATGAAACTGCTCTCTAAAGCGGGCTTCTTTTACGGTTTTACCAATAAATTTTGAAGATTGACTTACAACTACTTCTACTAAGTGTTCTATGTCTTTTTGATGATTCTCGTGCACTACTTTTAAACCGTCGAAACGGGTAAGTAATGGCACCGATTTTATGTCACCTACAAACAGCAGCACGTCGTCTTTTTGAATAACTTGCTGTGGAGTGACTGCGCAAATGCGGCTCCCGTCGCGAATAATTTCAGCAAGGAATAAGTCTTTTAAATCACGTAGGCCGTTTTCTTCTACGGTTTGGCCTATTAATTTTGAGCTTGCTTGTACTTTACCTTCTAGGTAAAAAGGCACGACTTCTTGGTCGCTTTTACCGTTGTCGGGTAAGTATTTAAGCATTACTAAAATGGTAATTAGGCCTACGCTTAGCGCGCCTAAACCTACTAAGGTAAAGTCAAAAAAGCCCAGCGGTTCCATGCCCGCATCTACTGCAAAGCCATTAACGATTAAGTTGGTTGATGTACCAATAAGCGTAATAGTGCCGCCCAAAATAGCAGTGTACGACAGCGGTAATAATAGCTTTGAAGGGGAGTGATTAGGATTGTCTTTTATCGCTGTAATAAGCGATGCAACAACGGCGGTATTGTTAGTGAACGACGATAAAAAGGCGGTTGATAACCCCAATTTTGTTACCGATTTTACTAAACTACCTTTAGATAGCGATTGCGCTAACTTTTGAATTAGGGTGGTTTTTTCTATTGCGGTCGACACTAACACCAATAGTACTAAAGTGATAAGCGACGGGTTAGCGTAGTTAACTAACATACTTTCAAGATCGATTAGCCCTGCTAAGTAGCTGGTGCCAATAGCGCTTACAAATAACCATGCTGGATTAATACGGGTGCCAAAAAGGCACCCGACTAAGGTAAGCATAATGCCTGTTAAAACGAGCTGTTCTACCATGCTTTTAATTTCCTAACAGGCTAAAGTTAACTTATAACTTAGAAATATCAAGCGCTTGCCAATGCGGAAAGTGCTTGCGTACTAAGCTGTTAAATTCAACTTCAAATTCGCTAAAGTTACTTTGCTGTGCTTGGCTTTGCAGTACTTGCTCAATCATACCGGCAGCAACTGTTAGGTTTGATAAGCGATCGATTAGGATAAACGAGCCTGTTTCGTGATTGCTGTGGTACTCGTCTGCCAAAATAGTTTCGGTTAGTTCAAGCGTTACAATCGCAATTTCGTTTAGCTGTAATGAGTCGCTAGTGCCGTGCTCAAGCGTGTTTACATCAATTGTGTAGTCAATATTTTTAACAATAGCTGAGGTGTTTTTGCTACCTAGTTTTAGGTTATAGCTTTTACCTAACACTAATGGCGATTCATGCATCCACACAATTTTAGCTTGCAGCTGGTTAGTAACAGCGGCCGTTGAATTTGCAGGTACGATTACATCCCCTCGGCTAATATCAATCTCGTTATTTAGGGTAACGGTAATTGCTTGGCCTGCTTCTGCGCTGTCTAGGTTGCCATCAAAGGTAACAATTTCTTTAATGCTTGATGTTTTACCCGACGGTAATACTTTTATAGCATCGCCTACATGCATCTTGCCCGATGTAAGTGTGCCCTGAAAACCACGGAAGTTTAAGTTAGGACGCACGACATATTGCACCGGTAGGCGCGCTTCAAAGCCTGTATCTGTTTCGGCTGCTGGCGAATCTTCTAGTAATTCTAGTAGCGGCTTGTCGGTGTAATACGGTGTATGTGCAGAGCGTGTTACTACGTTGTCGCCTTTAAGCGCCGACATAGGCACAAACTTAATGTTTGATACGTTAAGTTGCTCAGCAAATTTAAGGTAATCGGCCTTAATTTTTTCATACACGGTTTCGTCAAAATCAACGATATCCATTTTATTAACGGCAACAACAAACTGTTTAATGCCCAGCGAGTCACAAATAAAGCTATGGCGCTTAGTTTGTACTTGTACGCCGTAACGCGCATCAACCAAAATAATGGCGACATCGCTTGTTGATGCGCCCGTTACCATGTTGCGCGTGTATTGCTCGTGCCCAGGTGTGTCGGCAATAATAAATTTACGCTTAGCCGTTGAAAAGTAACGGTACGCTACGTCAATGGTAATACCTTGCTCACGCTCAGCTTGTAGGCCATCAACTAATAAAGCAAGGTCAAGATCTTCACCTGCATTACCTACTTTTTCGTTATCTTTATGAAGGGCTGCTAGCTGATCTTCATAAATTTGGTGGCTGTCGTGCAGTAGGCGGCCAATCAGTGTTGATTTACCGTCATCTACGCTGCCACAAGTAAGCATGCGTAATAAGCTTTTGTCTTGTTGGCGTGCTAGGTAGGCGTCTATGCCTATTTCTTTTACTTCGTTAAATGTATCGTTATTTTGGCTAGACATTAAAAATACCCCTCACGTTTTTTCTTCTCCATTGAGCCGGCTGAATCATGGTCAATAACACGACCTTCACGTTCAGATGACGTAGATAGCAGCATTTCTTCGATGATTTCGGTTAAAGTACTTGCTGTTGATTCAACTGCACCGGTAAGTGGGTAGCAGCCTAATGTACGAAAACGTACAGATTTCATTTGCGGTACTTCACCTTCATTAAGAGGCATACGCTCATCGTCAACCATAATCAAAGTACCGTCGCGCTCAACTACTGGGCGATCTTTGGCTAGGTACAATGGCACCATTTCGATGTTTTCTTGGTAAATGTATTGCCAAATATCAAGCTCAGTCCAGTTAGATAATGGGAAAACACGAATGCTCTCACCCGGATTAACTTGGCTGTTGTAGGTATTCCAAAGCTCTGGGCGTTGGTTTTTAGGGTCCCAACGGTGGTGTTTGTCGCGGAACGAATAAACACGCTCTTTTGCGCGTGACTTTTCTTCGTCGCGGCGTGCGCCACCAAATGCAGCATCAAAGCCGTATTTATCTAGCGCTTGTTTTAAGCCTTGGGTTTTCATTATGTCGGTATGTTTACCCGAGCCATGCGTAAACGGGCCTACACCCATTTCAATGCCTTCTGGATTTTTGTGTACCAGTAGATCAAAGCCATATTCTTTAGCTATACGGTCGCGAAACTCGATCATTTCACGAAACTTCCAGTTGGTGTCTACGTGTAATAACGGAAACGGAATTTTTGCAGGGTAAAATGCTTTACGCGCTAAGTGCAAAAGTACCGACGAATCTTTACCAATAGAGTAAAGCATTACTGGGTTCTCAAACTCAGCGGCGACTTCGCGCATGATTTTGATACTTTCAGCTTCAAGTTGCTGAAGGTGAGTTAAAGCCATTGTTAGTCGTCCTACTAAAATGATTAAAAGTTACAAATTTAAAATTCGGTTATGTATTTGATACATCTGTTAGCGGCTGTGCAAAGCTGCTTGTTTGCTCGTTCTTCCCAAACCACGCTAGTTGCGAGTGCAGGGCGGCTACTTCACCAATAATGAGTAGCGCAGGCGATATAATGCTGTTGCGTTCAATTAAGTCGGCAAGTTCGCCTAATTGGCCTGTTACTACACGCTGATTTTTACGTGTACCGTTTTCGATAATGGCAACAGGGGTGTCGGCTTTGCGGCCATGTTTTAAAAGCTCGCCTTGTATGTGCGGCGATTTAATTACGCCCATGTAAATAGCCAGCGTTTGATTTGCTTTTGCCAGCGATTGCCAATCAAGTTCTTGACCGTCTTTTTTACAGTGGCCAGTTACAAATTGAATGGCTTGTGCATGGTCGCGATGCGTAAGCGGAATACCCGCGTAAGCACTACAACCTGCAGCGGCTGTAATACCTGGAACAATTTGATAATTTACGTTGTTAGCAGCCAGTACTTGTACTTCTTCGCCACCACGGCCATAAATAAACGGGTCACCACCTTTAATGCGGCACACTTTTTTGCCTTGTTTAGCAAGGTCGACCAGCATTTGGTTGGTATCTTCTTGAACAACACTATGATCGCCCAAACGTTTACCTACACAAATAAGGTCAGCATCGCGGCGCACTAGTTCCATAATTTCGTCAGAGACTAAAAAGTCATAAACGACGACGTCGGCTTGTTGCATAAGTTGCAGTGCTTTAAGTGTTAAAAGCTCTGGATCGCCAGGGCCTGCACCTACTACATATACTTCGCCTTCAGGTTCTGCTTTTGCATCTAGCATTTGCTCTAGTTGCTGCTGTGCGGCTTGGGTATCGCCGGTTTGTACTTTACTCACAACAGATGAGTCGAACACGCCTTCCCAAAATTGGCGGCGGTCTGAAAAATGCTTAAAGCGTTTTTTTACTTTGTCTCTAAAGCCACCGACAAGTGTTGCAAGTGGGCCAATATGATGTGGAATAAGAGTTTCGAGCTTTTCGCGTAAGCGACGTGCAAGTACGGGCGCTGTGCCAGCACTTGATATAGCAATCGTAATTGGGTCACGGTCAACAATGGATGGAAATATAAACGTACATTTAGGTTGGTCATCAACCACGTTTACAAACACATTGCGGGCATTGGCAAGTTCAAATACGTTGTTGTTTACTTCATCGCGGTCGGTTGCTGCAATAACAAGCATTTTGCCATCAAGGTGCGATTCATCAAAATAAGCATCAATAAGCGTTACTTCATTATTATGTGCATGCTCTTTTAGTTCGTCGCAAAACCAAGGCGCTACTAAAGTAACGCTTGCTCTCGCTTTTAAAAACGCGCGACATTTGCGTAATGCGACCTCTCCACCGCCAACAACCAATACTGGTTTGTTGTCGAGTTTGGTAAAGATAGGTAAATACTGCACGTTAATAAGACCCCTAAACAAATTCAAATATAAGAAAACGCTTCATTCTGATAAGCAGAATATAGCGGCTATCAATAAGTAAAAAATAATTAAAACCAAGTTGATATAACCAAAAGTTATAATAGGTGGGCTTTTTAGGCCTAAGAGCTAGTTAACAAGGGATTGCGCGGAGTTACAAGTAAAATAACCAGCTTATAGTGTTTGGTTATGAGCTATAGCGAGTTTAGTTTAATTTGTTAATATGGAGGCATATCAAATTTTGTACTTATACCATTTGCATTAAATTAGTGATCTATTATAGCGACGAGAAAATAGCTCAATAACAAGGCTAAAATTATGATACATAGTTGTTCTATATAAATAGTTTTTAACCTAGTTAGTGCGTTATTTAATACGCTAAAATGATCATGTTTTTAATAAAATTGGTATTACATAAGCAACGGAGCTCTAATGACACAACACCAAAAAGATGCCGCATTAGCAGTCGCACTGATGGATTTAACAAGCTTAAACACCAGCGATATCACCAAAAGCATTCAAGCACTTGTTGATAGCATAAATCCTACCTTAGGTACGCCTGCCGCAGTATGTATTTATAGCGATTTTGTTGATGATGCAAAAATAGCACTCGCAGCGCGTGAGCTTAACCATGTTAAAGTCGCAACAGTCACTAACTTTCCAACAGGTGATGCACCACTGAGTGATGTAATTAACGAAACACTTATTTCAATAGAGCGCGGCGCTGACGAAATTGATTTGGTTATTCCTTATAAAAAGTTAATCGCGGGCGATGCTCAAACTGTACTTAATTATGTAAGCGAAAGTAAAAAAGCGTGTGGGTCGCGCGCGCAACTTAAAGTAATAATAGAAAGCGGCGAGCTAAAAACCGACGCGCTTATTACTCAAGCCACGGAGCTTGCAATTGAAGGCGGTGCTGATTTTGTAAAAACCAGTACGGGTAAAGTAGCTGTAAATGCCACGCTTGAATCAACAAAAACTATGCTAACAGCCATTAAAAACTCAAATAAACGTGTGGGCTTTAAAGCGGCCGGCGGTGTTAAAACAGTGGCCGATGCTAGTGATTATTTAGCGCTAGCACGCGCAATAATGGGTGATGATTATTTGCAAGCAAATACATTTAGGTTTGGCGCTTCAAGCTTGTTAAGTGACGTTTATAAAACCATAGGGAAATAATCAATATCTTTGGATTGTAGGTTTATCTAACCGATTAAATTATTAGCAGTTGAAACAATAATGTAATTAATTAATTAGATTTTCCAATGTGGGTATCTTTTAGGCTTGTGTTAATGAACTGCGTAAGTATAATAGGCATCCACTTTGCAGGGGCGTAGTTCCAATTGGTAGAACAGCGGTCTCCAAAACCGATGGTTGGGAGTTCGAATCTCTCCGCCCCTGCCAGTTTTACTTGTTATTTGAGTAGTCTGAGATTAAAAACCGGTTTAAATTAAGTCTGTTTTTAAGTTTAGATTTTAATGGATTAACCCTGCCGTAGTGTAGGGTTGTTGTGTCTGTAGTTAAGGTAATAATATTATGAGCACGAATGTAGAAACACCATCAAGTGCGATGGAGTCAGTAAAGTGGTTAGTAGCAATCGCGCTACTTGCAGGCGCAGTTGTTGGTAATCACATGTATGCAGATCAATCTGTATTACTACGTGCTATTGGCGTTGTTGTTGCAATAGCGGCCGGATTAGCAATTGCCTCGCAAACATTTAAGGGACGTAACTTTCTTGCTTTCGCTAAAGAAGCTCGAATTGAAGTACGCAAAGTTATTTGGCCAACGCGCCAAGAAACTACCCACACGACATTAATTGTAATGGTTGCAACAGTGATTATGGCACTTATCCTTTGGGGATTAGATGGCATTTTATTCCGCGCTGTAGGCTTTTTAACTGGATTGGAGATCTGATCCCATGTCGGATGAGAACGAGAACAAAGAAATTAAGTTACGTTGGTATGTAGTACAGGCCTTTTCTGGTTACGAAAAGCGTGTAGCTCAAACGTTAATTGAACATATTAAAATCGAAGGTCTAGAATCGAGCTTTGGTGAGATATTAGTACCAACTGAAGAAGTTGTTGAGATGCGCGCTGGCCAAAAGCGTAAATCTGAGCGTAAATTCTTCCCAGGTTATGTATTAGTACAAATGGATATGAATGACGCAAGCTGGCACTTAGTGAACAGCACAGAGCGCGTTATGGGCTTTATTGGTGGTACGTCTGATCGTCCTGCTCCTATCAGCCCTAAAGAAGCTGAGCGCATTCTTAATCGCCTACAAGAAAATGCTGAAGCACCTAAACCTGCTACATTATTTGAACCAGGTGAAGTTGTACGCGTTACAGATGGTCCATTTGCAGATTTCAGTGGTGTAGTTGAAGAAGTTGACTACGAAAAGAGCCGCGTGAAAGTATCTGTACTTATTTTTGGTCGTTCTACGCCAGTTGAGCTTGAATTCGGTCAAGTTGAGCAAGATAAGTAATTGATTAAAAAAGCTTCGCTAATTTTTATTTAAATTTTGGCATGAAGCTTGAAAAAGGCCGCTGATTAACTTATAATCAGCGGCCTTTTTGTATTAAGGTAAAATTTATTTTTTACTGTGCAAAAAGTACGAAACCAATTTTTAAACTGGGAAGCCGTTAGAGTACGCGTCCTCGCGCGCACAAGGCTGAGACCCACCAAATGAGGTATTTATAATGGCTAAAAAAGTTGAAGCTCTAATCAAGCTACAAGTTGCCGCTGGTATGGCTAACCCTAGTCCTCCAGTAGGTCCTGCACTAGGTCAACACGGTGTAAACATCATGGAATTCTGTAAAGCGTTTAACGCACGTACAGAGTCTATCGAAAAAGGCGCTCCAGTTCCTGTAGTGATCTCTGTTTACGGTGACCGTTCATTTACGTTCGACATGAAAACGCCACCTGCTGCTTACTTACTTAAGAAAGCTGCTGGTATCAAGTCAGGCTCAGGCCGTCCTAACACTGATAAAGTAGGCACAGTAACTCGTGCTCAACTTGAAGAAATTGTTGAGACAAAACGAACTGACCTTACAGCTGCCGATATGGACGCAGCGGTTCGCACTATCGCAGGTTCTGCGCGTGCGATGGGCTTGAACGTAGAGGACTAAGAAATGGCTAAATTAACTAAACGTATGCGTACTATCCGCGAAAAAGTGGAAGTAACTAAAGATTACGAAATCAATGAAGCAGTTGCTCTTTTAAAAGAGTTAGCGACAGCTAAATTCGTAGAAAGTGTTGACGTTGCCGTTAACCTTGGTATCGATGCTCGTAAATCTGATCAAAACGTTCGTGGTGCTACTGTACTACCTAACGGTACTGGTCGTGACGTTCGTGTTGCTGTATTCACACAAGGCGCTAATGCAGAAGCTGCAAAAGAAGCCGGTGCTGAATTAGTAGGTATGGAAGATCTTGCTGAACTAGTTAAAAAAGGCGAGATGAACTTTGACGTTGTTGTTGCATCACCAGACGCTATGCGTGTTGTTGGTCAACTAGGTCAAATCTTAGGCCCACGTGGTCTAATGCCAAACCCTAAAACTGGTACTGTAACGCCTAACGTTGCAGAAGCAGTTAAAAATGCTAAAGCAGGTCAAGTACGTTACCGTAATGACAAAAATGGCATCATCCATACTACTATTGGTAAGGTTGATTTCACTGCAGAGCAGTTACAACAAAACCTTGAAGCTCTAATTGTTGCGCTTAAGAAGGCTAAACCTTCTCAAGCTAAAGGTGTTTACTTGAAGAAAGTAACTATCTCTACAACAATGGGCGCAGGTGTTTCTGTTGACCAAAACACTTTAAGCACTATTGTTGCTTAATTGAGTGTTTACATGGCGTGAAATTTGTACTATAATTTCGCGCCATTTTGTTGATTAATTTGCAAAGTAAAGAATTCGGGTTGAAGTCCATAATTTCGTTAAGCCTTTGGGGTTAACGATAAATTGGGCTTCCGTCCAAGACCGTAGGTGGCTTCGGCCTTAATATTCACCTACGTAGACGGTGTAGACCCCAGATAGATTTTTCCTAATCCTTCTGGCTCTCGCCGTAAAAAGCATCTCTACCTTGTTTGGTAGGGAAGAGTAGAACAGGGGAATCCGATAATCGGTACCCCCATTAAACCAGGAGTAACACCCATGGCTTTAAATCTTCAAGGCAAAAAAGCAATAGTTGCTGAAGTCAACGAAGCAGCCAATGGTGCTCTATCTGCAGTTGTTGCAGATTCTCGTGGTGTAACAGTTGGCGCAATCACTGCCCTTCGTAAAGAAGCTCGTGCAAATGGTGTTTGGATGAAAGTTGTCCGTAACACTTTAGCAAAACGTGCTCTTGAAGGAACAGATTTTGAGTGTCTTTCTGATTCATTTGTTGGTCCAAGCTTAATCGCTTTCTCATCAGAGCACCCAGGTGCTGCTGCGCGTATCTTTTCAGATTTCGCGAAAAAGAATGAGAAATTCGAGCTTAAAACGGCCGCTTTTGAAGGAAATGTTGTTGATGCAGCAATGCTTGCTACATTACCTACATACGATGAAGCTGTTGCACGCTTAATGAGTGCTATGAAAGAAGCGTCTGCTGGCAAATTGTGTAAAACAATTGAAGCAGTACGTGTACAGAAAGAAGAGCAAGCTGCTTAATTTTAAGCTGTTTAATCTCACTTTCGGTGTAAAATTTATTTGGACTTAATGTCCGTTAATTATTAGGAAATTTGTAATGTCTGTATCTAAAGACCAAATCCTTGACGCAATTGCTGAAATGTCAGTAATGGACGTTGTTGCTCTTATCGAAGCAATGGAAGAAAAATTCGGCGTAACTGCTGCAGCTGCAATGGTAGCTGGTCCAGCTGCTGAAGCTGCTGAAGAGAAAACAGAATTTGACGTAATCCTTACTGGCGCTGGCGCTAACAAGGTTTCTGCAATCAAAGCTGTTCGTAGCGCAACTGGCCTTGGCCTTAAAGAAGCGAAAGCTCTTGTTGAAGCTGCTCCTACACCTGTTAAAGAAGGTGTATCTAAAGAAGAAGCTGAAGCACTTGCAAAAGATCTTACTGAAGCTGGTGCTGAAGTTGAGGTTAAGTAATTTAGCTTTTGCTAAGTTCGCTGCCTGAGAAATCAGGCAAGGGCTGGTGATTATTTAATCACCGGCCTTTTTGCGCTATAGAGTGATGCACTCTTTTAGTTCAAATAAAATCTGATTTTTTCTTTACTTTCAACGCTTTATAGTTTGCTAGTGTTAAAGTGGGATCTAATTAGAACAACAGTTAAATGTTGTAAAATCTTGGCATAGCTGCCAGTTAAGTCTGTTCTTACAAGAACAGGTCGGGTCAAAGATCAGCAAGCTGAGGAACCCCATGGCTTACTCTTATTCTGAAAAGAAACGTATCCGTAAGGATTTTGGTAAACGTCCACAAGTTTTGGATATACCTTTTTTACTGTCTACACAGTTAGAATCGTTTAAAAAATTCTTAGTGCCGGACGCTGATGGCGATCATGGTTTGGAAGCTGCCTTCCGTTCTGTGTTCCCTATTAAAAGCTACTCGGGAAATTCTGAGCTTCAATACGTAAGTTACCGTATTGGTGAGCCAGTTTTCGATGTAAAAGAATGTCAAATTCGCGGTGTGACTTATTCTGCTCCACTTCGCGTGAAACTGCGTCTTGTTGTTATGGACAAAGAAGCACCAGGCACAGTTAAAGACATTAAAGAGCAAGAAGTTTACATGGGCGAAATTCCGCTCATGACAGATACCGGTACTTTTGTAATCAATGGTACAGAGCGTGTTATCGTTTCTCAGCTACACCGTAGCCCTGGTGTATTCTTTGATAACGACCGCGGTAAAACCCATTCATCGGGTAAAGTATTATATAACGCACGCGTTATACCTTACCGTGGTTCATGGTTAGACTTCGAATTTGATGCAAAAGATAACTTATATGTACGTATTGACCGCCGTCGTAAATTACCGGCGTCTATCATCCTACGTGCACTAGAGTATTCTAGCGAAGAAATCCTAGATATGTTCTTCGATAACACTACGTTTGAAGTAACGAATGGTAAAGTTCTTATGGAACTTGTACCTTCGCGTTTACGTGGTGAAACTGCCGCTTTTGATATCAAGAGCGAAGACGGTGAAGTATTTGTTGAAAGCGGTCGTCGTGTTACGGCTCGCCACATCAAGAGCATCGAGAAGAAAGGCATTAAGCAATTAGAAGTACCACATGAGTACATCATTGGCCGTATTGTAGCTAAAAACTATGTTGATGAGTCAACTGGTGAAGTTATTGCAAATGCAAATGACGAGCTAACTCTAGAGCTAATGGCTGAATTGGTTAAAGCCGGTCACACTAAAATTGATACGTTATATATCAATGAAGTGGACAGCGGTGCTTACATGTCAAATACATTGAACATTGACTCTTCAAGCAGCCGTTTAGAAGCACTAGTAGAAATTTACCGCATGATGCGCCCAGGCGAGCCACCGACGAAAGACGCGGCTGAAGCCTTATTCCAGAACTTGTTCTTCTCTGAAGAGCGTTATGACTTATCTACTGTAGGTCGTATGAAGTTCAATAGCCGTGTTGGTTACGATACAGACACAGGCCCAGGCACATTAAGCAAAGAAGACATCGTGTCTGTTATGAAAGTATTAATTGCTATTCGTAACGGTCAAGGCGATGTTGATGATATTGATCACTTAGGCAACCGTCGTATACGTAGTGTTGGCGAAATGGCTGAGAACCAATTCCGTGTTGGTCTAGTACGTGTTGAACGTGCTGTACGTGAGCGTTTAAGCTTAGGTGACCTTGACGCGATAATGCCACAAGATCTTATTAACGCTAAGCCTATTTCGGCAGCGGTTAAAGAGTTCTTCGGCTCGTCTCAGTTATCACAGTTTATGGACCAAAATAACCCACTATCAGAAGTTACGCATAAACGTCGTATCTCTGCATTAGGTCCGGGCGGTCTAACTCGTGAACGCGCAGGCTTTGAAGTACGTGACGTTCACGTAACTCACTATGGTCGCGTATGTCCAATCGAGACTCCTGAGGGTCCAAACATCGGTCTAATTAACTCGTTGTCTACGTACGCACGTACAAATGACTACGGTTTCTTAGAAACACCTTACCGCAAAGTGGTAGATGGTGTTGTAACTGATGAAGTTGATTACTTATCAGCCATTGAAGAAGGTCAGTTTGTTATCGCACAGGCGAACTCAAACTTAACTGAAACCAATGAGTTTGTTGATGAACTTATTCCATGTCGTCACAAAGGTGAATCTACCTTTATGGGTCGCATGGACCAGCAGTATATGGATGTATCACCACAACAGGTGATCTCTGTAGCGGCAGCACTTATCCCGTTCCTAGAACACGATGATGCTAACCGTGCATTGATGGGTTCAAACATGCAACGTCAAGCAGTACCAACATTGAAAGCGGATAAACCGTTAGTAGGTACTGGTATTGAGTTAACACTAGCGAAAGACTCTGGTGTAACTATCGTTGCTAAACGTGGTGGTGAAGTAATGTATGCTGACGCAAGTCGCATCGTTGTAAATGTACATGAAGAAGAACGCATCCCTGGTGAAGCGGGCATCGACATCTACAACTTAACCAAATACACACGTTCTAACCAAAATACATGTATTAACCAAAAACCAACTTGTATGGTTGGCGAACCGGTTACTCGTGGTGACGTGTTAGCAGATGGTCCTTCGACTGACTTAGGTGACTTAGCCCTTGGTCAAAACCTTCGCGTGGCATTCATGCCATGGAACGGTTACAACTTCGAAGATTCAATCTTGTTATCAGAGCGCGTAGTTGAAGAAGATCGTCTAACGACTATCCATATTCAAGAACTACAGTGTGTTGCCCGTGATACTAAATTAGGTCCTGAAGAGATCACTGCAGATATCCCGAATGTGGGTGAGTCTGCGCTAGGCAAGCTTGATGAATCAGGCGTTGTATATATTGGTGCTGAAGTTAAAGGCGGCGATATCCTAGTAGGTAAA
This sequence comes from Pseudoalteromonas sp. SR41-7, assembly GCF_014163935.1. Taxonomy (NCBI): domain Bacteria; kingdom Pseudomonadati; phylum Pseudomonadota; class Gammaproteobacteria; order Alteromonadales; family Pseudoalteromonadaceae; genus Pseudoalteromonas; species Pseudoalteromonas sp. SR41-7. The sequence goes on from NZ_JACJEF010000010.1 coordinate 137,606, forward strand.
GTGACTCCTAAAGGCGAGACACAGCTTACACCTGAAGAGAAGCTACTACGTGCTATCTTCGGCGAAAAAGCGTCTGACGTTAAAGACAGCTCTTTACGCGTACCAAACTCTGTAACTGGTACTGTAATTGACGTGCAAGTTTTCACCCGTGATGGTGTTGAAAAAGATAAACGTGCGTTAGAAGTTGAAGACATGCAGCTTCGCGAAGCGAAGAAAGACTTCAACGAAGAGTTCCGTATTTTAGAAGCAGGCGTTTTAGACCGTGCACGCAAGCTACTTATAGCTGCTGGTTTTGATGAAGATAAACTTGCATCTCTTAATGCTGAAAAAGTACTTACGCAAAGCCTTGCTGAAGAAGACAAGCAAGCTGAGCTTGAGCAACTAGCTGCACAGTACGATGAGCTTAAAGCTGAATACGATAAAAAGTTTGAAAACAAACGTCGTAAAATTACCCAAGGTGATGATTTAGCACCAGGCGTACTTAAGATTGTTAAAGTATACCTAGCTGTTAAACGTCGTATCCAACCGGGTGATAAAATGGCGGGTCGTCACGGTAACAAAGGTGTTATCTCGACTATCGTACCAGTAGAAGATATGCCTTACGATGACAAAGGTCGTACGGTAGATATCGTATTGAATCCACTAGGTGTACCATCGCGTATGAACATCGGTCAGATCCTTGAAACACATATGGGTCTTGCTGCACGTGGTATCGGTGAACGTATTGAAGAGATGATGAAAGAACAACGTGAGCTTCATGAGCTACGTGAATTCATCAAGCAAGCTTACGAAATTGGTGAATCTCGCCAAGTTGTAGACATTGCTAGCTTCACTGATGACGAAATTCGTCGTCTAGCTGAAAACTTAAAAGGTGGTTTACCAATAGCTACTCCTGCATTTGATGGCGCGAAAGAAAGCGAAATCAAAGACATGCTTGAGCTTGGTGGATATCCTCGAAGTGGTCAGGTTACACTTTATGATGGCCGTACTGGCGATCAGTTTGAACGTCAAGTAACTGTTGGTTACATGTACATGCTTAAACTTAACCACTTGGTTGACGATAAGATGCACGCACGTTCTACTGGTTCTTACAGCCTTGTTACTCAGCAGCCGCTGGGTGGTAAAGCACAGTTCGGTGGCCAGCGTTTTGGTGAGATGGAAGTATGGGCACTTGAAGCTTACGGTGCTGCTTACACTCTACAAGAAATGCTAACAGTGAAATCGGATGACGTGAACGGTCGTACTAAGATGTATAAAAACATCGTTGATGGTAACCATAAAATGGAACCAGGTATGCCAGAATCGTTCAACGTATTGTTGAAAGAAATCCGCTCACTGGGTATCAACATCGAGTTGGAAGAAAATTAAGCCAATTAGATGCTGCAGTTAACGCTGCAGCATCTGTTACGGCTGAATAGAATGTAGGGACGAGACTATCCGTCCTCAAGATTAACTCCGACAGGAGAGCTAAGGTGAAAGACTTACTTAAGTTTCTGAAGCAACAAAATAAGACCGAAGAATTCGATGCAATTCGCATTGGTCTTGCTTCACCAGACATGGTTCGTTCATGGTCATACGGTGAAGTAAAGAAACCTGAGACTATTAACTACCGTACTTTCAAGCCTGAGCGCGACGGCTTATTCTGTGCCCGTATTTTCGGCCCAGTGAAAGATTATGAGTGTTTATGTGGTAAATATAAACGCCTTAAACACCGTGGTGTGATCTGTGAAAAGTGTGGCGTTGAAGTAACACTCACTAAAGTGCGACGCGATCGTATGGGTCATATCGACCTTGCGAGCCCAGTTGCACATATATGGTTTTTAAAATCATTACCGTCACGTATTGGCTTAATGCTAGATATGACGCTTCGTGATATTGAACGTGTTCTTTACTTCGAATCATTCGTAGTAACTGAGCCTGGTATGACAACGCTTGAGCGTGGTCAACTATTAGGTGAAGAAGAATACTTAGATTCACTAGAAGAGCACGGTGATGAATTTGAAGCGAAGATGGGTGCTGAAGCAGTTTTAGACTTGCTTCGTGAACTTGATCTTGCTCAATTAATTGCTGAGATGCGTGAAGAGTTACCAACAATTAACTCTGAAACTAAGCGTAAAAAAATCACTAAACGTCTTAAGTTAATGGAATCGTTCCACCAATCAGGTAATAACCCTGAGTGGATGATCATGACAGTACTTCCAGTATTGCCACCTGATCTACGTCCATTAGTACCATTAGACGGTGGTCGTTTTGCGACATCTGATCTAAACGACCTTTACCGTCGTGTTATTAACCGTAATAACCGTCTTAAGCGTCTACTAGATTTAGCAGCACCAGACATTATTGTACGCAACGAAAAACGTATGTTACAAGAAGCGGTAGATGCGCTACTTGATAACGGTCGTCGTGGTCGTGCAATTACAGGTTCTAACAAACGTCCTCTTAAATCTCTTGCTGATATGATCAAGGGTAAGCAAGGTCGTTTCCGTCAGAACTTACTTGGTAAGCGTGTAGATTATTCAGGCCGTTCTGTAATCACAGTAGGTCCTACACTTAAGCTTCACCAATGTGGTCTTCCTAAGAAGATGGCACTAGAGTTATTCAAACCATTCATCTATGGCAAATTAGAGCGTCGCGGCATGGCTACGACAATCAAAGCAGCTAAGAAGATGGTTGAACGTGAAGTTCCGGAAGTATGGGATGTACTTGACGAAGTAATTCGTGAACATCCAGTATTACTTAACCGTGCACCAACACTTCACCGTTTGGGTATCCAAGCGTTTGAACCTGTGCTTATCGAAGGTAAAGCGATTCATTTGCATCCATTAGTATGTGCGGCCTACAACGCCGATTTCGATGGTGACCAAATGGCGGTACACGTACCGTTAACAATCGAAGCACAGCTTGAAGCTCGTGCCTTAATGATGTCAACAAACAACATTCTATCTCCTGCGAATGGTGAGCCAATCATCGTTCCTTCACAGGATGTTGTATTGGGTCTTTATTACATGACTCGTGACCGCATTAACGCTAAAGGCGAAGGCGCGATATTTAAAGATCCAAAAGAAGCAGAAAAAGCATACCGCAGCGGCAATGCAGACCTTCACGCAATCGTGAAAGTACGTATTAGCCAATCAGTTAAAAACGAAGACGGCATAGTAGAAGACACTGTGACTGTTATCGATACAACTGTTGGTCGTGCAATTCTGTCTCTAATTTTACCTAAAGGCATGCCGTTTGCGTCAATCAACCAGCCGCTAGGTAAAAAGCAGATTTCTGGCTTATTGAATGAGTGTTACCGTCGTCTAGGTCTTAAAGATACAGTTATCTTTGCTGACCAAGTTATGTACACCGGTTTCCATTATGCAATGAAGTCAGGTGTTTCTATCGGTATTGATGACTTAGTTATCCCACCGATTAAAGCACAGATAATTGAATCAGCTGAAGCTGAAGTGACTGAAATCAACCAACAATTCCAATCAGGTCTTGTAACGGCTGGTGAAAAGTACAATAAAGTTATCGATATCTGGTCACGTGTAAACGAAAACTTATCACGTGAGATGATGGCTAACTTGTCAAAAGATACAGTTATCAATGCAAAAGGTGAAGAAGTAGAGCAACCGTCATTTAACTCAGTGTTTATGATGGCCGACTCAGGTGCTCGTGGTAGTGCTGCACAGATTCGTCAGTTGGCGGGTATGCGTGGTCTAATGGCACGTCCAGATGGTTCAATCATCGAGACGCCAATCACAGCTAACTTCCGTGAAGGTCTAAACGTACTTCAGTACTTCATCTCAACGCATGGTGCGCGTAAAGGTCTTGCGGATACAGCACTTAAAACAGCAAACTCGGGTTACCTAACGCGTCGTCTAGTAGACGTTGCACAAGATTTGGTAATCAATGAAGATGACTGTGGCACAGAAGATGGCTTAACAATGAAACCGCTTATTGAAGGTGGTGATGTTGTAGAAGCACTTCGCGAACGTGTTCTAGGTCGTGTTGTTGCTGAAGATATTGTAATTCCAGGTACTAATACTGTACTTGTTGAACGTAATGTTATGCTTGACGAAAAACTGTGTGACCTTTTAGAAGAGCACTCAGTAGATGAAGTTCGCGTACGTTCTGTTATCACATGTGATAATGACTTTGGTGTTTGTGCTAACTGTTACGGTCGTGACCTAGCACGTGGTCACATCATTAACGCTGGTGAATCAGTGGGTGTTATCGCGGCTCAATCAATCGGTGAGCCGGGTACACAGTTAACAATGCGTACCTTCCACATCGGTGGTGCGGCATCTAGAGCATCTGCAGAAAATAATGTACAAGTTAAAACTAACGGTACATTAAAACTTCATAACTCTAAGTACGTATTAAACACAGACGGTAAGATTGTTATTACCTCTCGTTCTACGGAAATTACTATCATCGATAGTCATGGTCGTGAGAAAGAGCGTTATAAAGTACCTTACGGTGCGGTACTAACAGTGCAAGACAATGCAGAAGTTCAAGGTAACGACATCGTTGCTACTTGGGACCCGCATAGTCACCCAATCGTTCTTGAGCATAAGTCAAAAGTATCGTTCAGCGATATCGATGATTCAAATACTGAAGCACAGACAGATGAACTAACCGGTTTAACCCGTGTAGTTGTTAAAGATCTTGCTAAAGTAAATACGAAAGAACCAAAGCTTATCATTGAAAGTGAAGAGCGCGGTCTGCAAGAAACACGTCTTCCTTCATTCACTACGATTGAAGTTATTGACGGCGTTACAGCAAACCCAGGTGACGTGTTAGCACGTATTCCGCAAGAAGGTTCGAAAACTCGTGATATCACGGGTGGTCTACCACGCGTAGCCGACTTATTTGAAGCTCGTAAGCCAAAAGATCCAGCTATATTAGCTGAAGTAACTGGTACAATTAGCTTCGGTAAAGAGACTAAAGGTAAGAAGCGTTTAGTTATTACTCCAGCTGAAGGTGATCATTACGAAGAGATGATTCCTAAGTGGCGTCAACTTAACGTGTTTGAAGGTGAGCAAGTGTCTAAAGGTGAAGTTATTGCCGATGGTCCTGAATCACCGCATGACATCTTACGCCTACGTGGTGTGACTCATGTTGCTAACTATATCGTTAACGAAGTGCAAGAGGTTTACCGTTTGCAAGGCGTTAAGATCAATGACAAGCACATTGAAACAATTATCCGTCAAATGTTACGTAAATGTACCATTATGCACGGCGGTGATACTGACTTCCTAGCCGGTGAACAAATCGAAGTGGCGCGCGTTAATATCGCAAACCGTGACCTTGAAAAACAAGGTAAGATACCAGCTAAGTTTGAAATCCAGTTAATGGGTATCACAAAAGCATCACTAGCAACAGAATCTTTCATCTCTGCAGCGTCTTTCCAAGAGACAACACGTGTTCTTACAGATGCGGCAGTGAATGGTAAGAGCGATGAGCTTCGCGGTCTTAAAGAAAACGTAATTGTGGGTCGTTTGATCCCAGCCGGTACCGGTTTTGCGTATCATCAAGAACGTATGGCTCGCCGTAAACAAAGCAAAGTAGTAGTAGAAGAGCAAACAGTAAGTGCAGAAGAGGCGACTCAAGCACTTACAGACGCTCTAAATGCTGATTTGTCTGGAAATCAATAAACTGTTCTTAATCAATAGATTAAGTGATCGTAAGGCAGTTATATGCTGTCTTACGATTAGTTTAGGTTGACAGGTTAAACTTTGCTCATTAAAATTCCGCCACCCATTTACTTGTGTGCTTAATGCAGGCTCGTAAATAAAGGGCGGATTTTTTTATTTTTTTCAGTAGTAATTTTAATTTCAGGAGCTATTTAAATGGCAACTATTAACCAGCTAGTGCGTAAGCCACGCCGTAGCAAGGTTACGAAAAGTAACTCAGCTGCACTAAAAGCGTGTCCGCAAAAGCGCGGTGTATGTACTCGCGTATATACAACTACACCTAAGAAACCAAACTCGGCGTTACGTAAAGTAGCACGTGTACGTTTAACTAACGGTTTCGAAGTAACTTCATACATTGGCGGTGAAGGTCATAACCTTCAAGAGCATAGTGTAATCCTAATCCGTGGTGGTCGTGTTAAAGATTTACCAGGTGTGCGTTTTCACACTGTTCGTGGTGCACTTGACTGTGCAGGCGTTAGCGATCGTCGTCAAGCTCGTTCTAAATACGGTGCAAAACGCCCTAAAGGGTAATTGTATTCCGTTAGTAAGGCCAAGCACTAAATATTTATAATTATTGTTTTGGGTGATTGACTCGAAAGAGCAAACCTGAATAAACCGGAGATACAAAATGCCTAGAAGACGCGTAATCGGTCAACGTAAAATTCTTCCAGATCCTAAGTTCGGATCGGAACTTCTTGCTAAATTCGTTAACATCGTAATGTTAGACGGCAAGAAATCTACTGCTGAAAAAATTGTTTATGGTGCGCTAGACGTGGCTGCTGAGAAATCAGGCAAGTCGCACCTAGAAATCTTTGAAACTGCACTTGATAACATCCGTCCACAGGTAGAGGTTAAATCTCGCCGTGTTGGTGGTTCAACTTATCAAGTACCAGTTGAAGTACGTCCAGTTCGTCGTAACGCATTAGGTATGCGTTGGTTAGTAGACGCTGCACGTAAGCGTGGCGAAAAATCTATGGGCTTACGTTTAGCTCAAGAAATCGTTGACGCTTCTGATAATAAAGGCACTGCGGTTAAGAAACGTGAAGACGTTCACCGTATGGCTGAAGCGAATAAAGCATTCGCTCATTACCGTTGGTAATCTGTCTTTAACCTTTAAGAGGATCATATGGCACGTACAACTCCACTTGAGCGCTATCGTAATATAGGTATTGTTGCTCACGTAGATGCAGGCAAAACCACCACAACAGAACGTGTTCTGTTCTACACAGGTCTTTCTCATAAGATCGGTGAAGTACATGATGGCGCTGCAACTATGGATTGGATGGAGCAGGAACAAGAGCGTGGTATCACAATCACTTCTGCTGCAACAACGTGTTTTTGGAAAGGGATGGACGCTCAATTTGACGCCCATCGTATCAATATTATTGATACTCCAGGACACGTAGATTTCACTATCGAAGTAGAGCGTTCTTTACGCGTACTAGATGGTGCGGTAGTTGTTCTTTGTGCTTCATCTGGTGTACAGCCGCAAACTGAGACAGTTTGGCGTCAAGCGAACAAATACGAAGTTCCGAGAATGATCTTCGTAAATAAAATGGATCGCACGGGCGCAGACTTCTTAGCAGTGGTCAGCCAGGTGAAATCTCGTCTTGGAGCAACGCCTGTTCCAATTCAGTTGCCTGTAGGCGCTGAGGACGACTTTAAAGGTGTTATTGACCTTATAAAAATGAAAGTGATTAACTGGAACGAAGCGGACCAGGGTATGACTTTCTCTTATGAGGCAATACCGGCAGAACTTCTGGAATTAGCTGAAGAATGGCGCGCTCATTTAGTTGAAAGCGCTGCTGAAGCAACAGAAGAACTAATGGATAAATACTTAGAAGGTGAAGAGTTAAGTGAAGCAGAAATTAAAAATGCTTTACGCCAACGAACATTAGCAAATGAGATTGTTCCAGTTACTTGTGGTAGCGCATTTAAAAACAAAGGCGTTCAAGCTGTGCTTGATGGCGTTGTTGAATATATGCCGTCACCAGAGCAAGTGAAACAAATCCAAGGTATCTTAGAAAATGGTACTGAGGAAGAACGTCCAGCTAATGATAAAGCGCCGTTTGCTGCACTCGCATTTAAGATTGCAACAGACCCGTTTGTTGGAACCTTGACCTTTTTCCGTGTTTACTCTGGTACTGTTAAACAGGGTGACACGGTATATAATCCAGTAAAAAGTAAGCGTGAGCGACTTGGCCGTATCGTACAGATGCATTCAAACTCTCGTGAAGAGATCAAAGAAGTTTTCGCAGGCGACATCGCGGCAGCTATTGGTCTTAAAGACGTAACAACAGGTGAAACACTGTGTGATCCGAATTCTATTATTACGCTTGAGCGTATGGAATTCCCAGAACCAGTAATCTCTATTGCGGTTGAGCCCCGCACTATAGCTGACCAAGATAAGATGGGTATCGCACTAGGTAAACTAGCTGCTGAAGATCCTTCTTTTCGCGTACAAACTGACGAAGAATCAGGCCAGGTTATAATCTCTGGCATGGGTGAACTTCACTTAGATATCATCGTCGACCGTATGAAACGTGAATTCAGTGTTGAATGTAACGTTGGTAAGCCGCAGGTCTCATACCGAGAAGCTATTCGTTCAACTGTTAAGGTTGAAGGGAAGTTTATACGTCAGTCAGGTGGTCGTGGCCAATATGGACACGTTTGGATTAAACTTGAACCGATGGATATTACGGATGATGAGTCACCAATTTACGAGTTCGTTAACGAAACCGTAGGTGGTTCAGTTCCTAAAGAATTCGTTCCTGCGGTAGACAAAGGTATCCAAGAGCAAATGTCTCAAGGTGTACTGGCAGGCTACCCATTACTTGGCGTTAAAGCGACTTTATATGATGGTTCATTCCATGATGTAGATTCGAATGAAATGGCATTTAAAATAGCAGGTTCACTGGCAATGAAAAACGGGGCGCTTGAAGCTAACCCTGTACTTTTAGAGCCAGTAATGAAGGTTGAAGTACTCACTCCTGATTCAAATATGGGTGATGTAGTTGGCGACTTAAACCGTCGCCGCGGCATAATCGAAGGCATGGAAGATGCATTAGGTGGACTTAAGCAAATTAATGCGCAAGTTCCTCTTTCTGAAATGTTTGGTTATGCAACTGCTTTACGATCTGCAACACAGGGCCGTGCCTCATACTCTATGGAGTTTGTGAAGTACGCTGAAGCCTCTAAAAATGTCGCAGATACAATAATTTCAGCTCGCGCTGTTATATAATTTTAGCTTGTCTGGCTCAATAGTGAGTCAGGCTTTAATTTCTTTATTAGGAATTTTTTAAGATGGCAAAAGAAAAGTTTGAACGCGTAAAACCGCACGTAAACGTTGGTACAATCGGCCACGTTGACCACGGTAAAACTACACTAACTGCAGCAATCACTAACGTACTTGCAAAAGTATACGGCGG
>NZ_JACJEF010000011.1:0-140353 GCF_014163935.1 Pseudoalteromonas sp. SR41-7
AAAAGTGGCTATTATTGCCTGTATAAGAAAGCTTATAGTAATCATAAATTCTATGGTGAGGGATGGTGTCATGTGGGATCCTAAAATGGTTTGAAATTAGGAATTGACACCATAGTCACTTGTTAATTAAATACAATTAACAAGAAGACCTAGTTAAATACGGTTACCTTACAAAAAAGTTAGGTATTTATAATCTGCTTTAGCAGCTTAATAAACGCTGCGTTACTTTTGATTGAGGGTTTTGAAAAACATCTTCAGTAGGACCGTATTCAACCACTTCGCCTTTATCAAGTACAACTACAAAATCACTAATGTGACGTACTAAACTTAAATGATGAGTGATCATCACATACGTAAGGCCTGTATCGCGCTGCAGCTTAAGTAACAAGTTTACTATTTGCGCCCGTATAGAGGGATCTAAAGACGAAACAGCTTCATCAAGTACAATCACCTTAGGATCTAAAATTAATGCACGAGAAAACGCTACACGTTGTAACTGCCCCACGCTAAACATATGCGGGTAGTAGTGTTTATGATCGATTAACAAACCCACCTTAGAAAGCGTTGCATCAATCTTTTCAGTGCGTTCACTAGCATCAAGTTCAGTATTATATTGCAGGCAATCATCAAGCATTTCGCCAATGGTTAAGCCCGGGTTGAGCGATGCAGCAGAATCTTGAAAAATCATACGAATATGGCGACATTGATTATCGCGTACGCCATTATCTTCGATAATATTATTCTCGAGCAAAATTTGCCCGCTATCAGCGCTATCAGCTCCTGAAAGTAGTTTTGCCAACGTACTTTTACCTGCGCCTGTTTCGCCAATTATGGCAATGCTTTCACCTTTACCTACGCAAAATGAAATGTTTTTAAGGACTTCAAACTTTTTACGTGAAAAAAGCCCAGCTCGCACATTAAAGGTTTTACAAAGTGCTTGTACTTTTAACAGTGGTTGCATTACTTCATGTCCTTAATTAACGGGAAGTGACACGCATAACTATGACCATGATGCTTAGTTAGGGCTGGTGTAACCACACAGGCTTTTTGTGCTTGCGGACAACGCGGCCCAAGGCGACAGCCAATGGGCAAATGTTGCAGGGTAGGGATAGTCCCTTTAAGCGCATAAAAAGGTTCTTTATGTGCTAAGCCTTGCTCGTAGTCTGGCAAGCTTTTTAGTAATGCTTGCGTGTATGGATGGCGAGGCTGTTTAAATATTTCATGGGTTGGGCCTGCTTCAACCATTTGCCCGCAATATAAAACATGAATGCCATGCGACCAATGTGCAATCTCTTCCAGTTCATGAGAGATCATCAAAATAGACATGTTTTTAAGTTGATTTAAGCTTTTTAGTAACCTAAATACTTGTGCGCGAGTTGTGCTCTCAAGCGCTGTAGTGGGCTCATCAGCGATTAAAAGTTTAGGCGTGCGAGCAATGGCCATCGCAATCATTACTTTTTGACATACGCCTTCAGAGAGCTCATGAGGGTAACTACTTAGTACCGCTTCGTGGTTTTTAATACCCACCTTATGAATAAGCGCTTTTACTCTGTCTTTTCTCTCTCGGTTGCGTTTTAAAAAGAAACCTTTAGTTGCGACCTCTGGGAGTGTTTCGGCAATTTGGTCAAATATTTTAGCGGTTGGGTCAAGGCAGCGACTTGGATCTTGATAGATCATCGCTATATCTTGGCTTACTATTTTACGGCGTTTCTCTGGGCTTAAACGCATTAAGTCTACGCCGCGCCAATGAATACGGTCGGCAGTAATATCCCAGCGCTCGTTTAATACACCAATAATCGCTTTTGCTATTAAGCTTTTGCCAGAGCCAGACTCGCCCACAAGCGCATGTACTTCACCTTCTTTTAAGCTAAAGCTCACTCTGTCTACAGCTCTAATTACAGTTTCAGAGGTACGTAGTTCAATTGTTAAGTTACGAACATCGAGTAATTGCATTTAATCAGCCTTACGTGCTTTTAGCACTTGTCGCAGGCCATCGCCTACTAAATTAGTAGATAACACGGCTAAAAATAACAGTACACCAGGTAGCGCTACAGTCCACGGCGCTAAATAAATAAGGCCTAGATTTTCGGCTAATATTGCGCCCCATTCGGTCGTTGGTGGCTGAGCCCCTAATTTTAAAAATCCCAGTGCTGAAATATCTAATATCGCAGTAGAAAGCGCCATCGTGAATATAACCACAATATGCTCATAAATATTAGGGAAAATACCGCGCGATATTATATGCCAATTAGATGCGCCATCGAGTCTAAACGCAGTAATGTAATCTTTACTTAATTCATCAACAATTAGGTTGCGCACCGAGTGAATAAATTGCGGTAGTAACGCTAAAATAATTGCCCATACGGTATTCATTAAACCAGGACCGAGTATGGCGATTATTATTATGGCCAATAACAAAGAAGGAATAGAAAGTGTTATATCAAGTAAATGATTTAAAAAGCTTGAACGCAACCCTTTACTAATCCCTGCAAAAGTCCCCACTAATACACCAAACAGGGTCGTGATTAGGGCAGCTACAACAGAAAGTCCAAACGTATATGTTGCACCATTCATTAAGCGCGAGAGTACATCACGGCCTAAATCATCGGTGCCTAAAATAAAGCGTACATCGCCCATTTCTCGCCATGAGGGCGGTATGAGTAGTGCATCACTATGCTGTTGGTTTACGCCATAGGGCGCTAAAAAAGGAGCTGTGGCGGCCAATAATGCAAACGCCATAAATATCCATAAACCAACCAAAGCTGGGTGATTGTTTTTAAATTTGCGCCAAAATCGCGCAAGTGGCGATTTATTCGACTCTTCAGAAAATAAATTAAACTTTGCCATGGGCCTGATTCCGCGAGAGTGGATCGAATAAAGTGTAAGTAAGCTCAGCTGTAATAGAGGCTAAAATAACAAATAAAGACACCGCCATTAATCCGCCTTGAATTGCAGGAAAGTCGCGCTGATAAATACTATCGATTAACCATCGGCCAATACCCGGCCAAGAAAAAATAACTTCAGTAATCATCGCAAGTGTTATCAAGGTGCTAAATTGCAAACCAATTTGCTTAATTACCGGTAGTAGAGCATTACGCAGTGCATGGTGCATGATAAGTTGACGGCGGTTAAGGCCTTTTGCCCTAGCTGTTTTAATAAAGTTTTGATCCATTACCTTAAGCATAGACTCGCGAGTAAAGCGCACTAATACCGTGGTTGGATACATGGCCAATACAATAGTAGGGAGTGTTAAATGACGCAGCGCATCAACAAAGGCCATCCCTTTATATGGAAATCCAGCTAGAGCAATATCAATTAATATAAACCCTGTACTGGCGGGTATTTCGTAAAGGAGGCCCATTCTGCCCGACATAGGAAACCAGCCAAGCTTTAATGAAAAAACCATTATTAACAACAATGCGAGCCAAAACACAGGCATTGAATAACCTACCATAGTGACAGAGTTTATAAGTTTGTCGGGCCAGCGTTTATGATAGCCAGAGCCTAAAATGCCAGTAGGTACACCAATAACAACCGATACAATTAATGCATATACGCTTAGCTCTAAAGTAGCCGGTAGTAAGTCAATAATATGGCTAAACACGCTGTTACCAGAGGCAAATGAAAGCCCCCAATCGCCTTGAAATATTCTCCCTAAAAAGGCAATGTATTGCATAAAGTAATTGCTGTTGTATAAATATTTATCCTCAAGCTTACTATGCTGTGCAAAGTTACCACTTGGTATGCCACTTAAATTACTTAGCGGATCACCGGGAAATAAATACGCCAGTGAAAACGTAAATACGCTGAGCATTAGTATCATAAAAAAGAACAAACCAAGGCGACGTAAAATATAATCTAAGATCATTATTTTTTCCTCGCATTAGCAAGCGAAATAGCACCAAACGGGCCAAGTGTTATGCCTTCCACATCAGCGCTACTTGCTTGAAAGCGCAAGCCATGAGCAATTGGTAATAACGGCAACTCTTTAATAATTAAGCTTTGTGCATCTTCGTAGTATTTTTTACGTTTGTTTAAATCAGTGGTGTCTAGTGCTTTAGTAAGCAATAAATCAAATTGGGGATTACACCAGTTTGCAGGGTTTTTGCCACTAAAAGTAGCGGTGCAACTCAGCAGCGGGCTAAAAAAGTTATCAGGGTCGGGTGTATCTGCGGCCCAACCAAGTAATACACTGTCGTGCCTATGCTCGCCAATACGTTGAATAAACGTATTCCACTCATATTCTACAATACTGACGTTAACGCCTACTTTGCGTAAATCACTTTGCATAAGCTCAGCCATTTTACGTGCGTTGGGATTATAAATACGACTCACAGGCATAGCCCATATCGTCATATCAAAGCCATTAGGCAACCCTGCTTCAATAAGTAATTTTTTAGCAAGTTCTGGATCAAATGTAGGTATATCTTCTTGTGGCTCAAATGCCCAAGAGGTTGGCGGCAAAATCGATTGTGCGCGAGTACCGTTACCGTAATAAACCGCCTGCATTATTTTATCTACATCTATTGCGTGCGCAAGCGCTTGGCGTACGCGTAAGTCGTCAAACGGAGCACGCTCTGTATTAAATGCCCAATAACCTATGTTTAAGTTTGTTTCTTTTTCGACGTTTATATCATCGCGTTGCGCTAAAATGCTCAATTGTGCACTACTTGGATGAGCCGTTACATCGCACTCTTTAGTCAGCATTTTTGCTATGCGCGTAGTGCCGTTAGGGGTTATATCGTAAACCAATTGCTCAAGTGCAACGTCATGCTTCCAATAAAGTGGGTTACGGTAAAAGCGCACAAGATGATCTCGGCGGTATTCTTTATAAATATACGGGCCGGTGCCAATAGGGTACTGATCAAATAAGTTTTTTTGATTATTTTTCTTAAGTTTCATGGCGTATTCTTCTGAAAGCACCACGGCAAAGTCGGTAGCCATATTAGCTAAAAAACTACTTTCAGGATTAAACAATTCAAAACGGACTTGGTAGTCAGACACGCGCACAATTTTGCGAATAAGTTGATCAATTCCTACACTTTGAAAATACGGGTAATCGGCATCGCCCACAAAGTGATATGGATTATATACATCGAATAATCGGCTAAAGGTGAATATAACGTCGTCGGCGTTAAAGTCCCGCGATGGGGTAAAATAAGAAGTTGTATGAAACTTTACATCTTTACGCAGGGTAAAGGTAACCGATTTACCATCTTTGCTAATTTTCCAATCGGTCGCCAGCTCACTTTGAAACTCTGCCGTAACAGGGTCAATGCTAATTAAGCGGTCGTATAATTGGTTAGCAATTATATCAATAGTTGAACCGGTGGTCGTGACTTGCGGATTAAACGACACAGGGTTAGCTTCAGCGCAATAAACTAAGCCTTGGTTTTTTTCTTCTATGATTTCTTCTTTGCTATCAAGGCAACCAACTAAAGTGGTGGTAAGCAAAACAAGTAATAATTTATGCACCCGCATAACCTCTGACTATTGTTGATCCAATAAGTTGTATTTTTTAAGATAACCACGTAATTGATGATACGTTAAACCAAGTACTTCTGCAGTTTTCTTTTGATTAAATTGGCTATGTTCGAGTGCTTTATTAATCATGTTTATTTCAAAGTCGTTTGAATGCTCTTTTAAGCTGCACGGAAATTGAATATCAACGGCTGAATCATTGCTTGCTTGAGTAACCGGCGGCGTAACAACAATAGGCTCTGCATTAACCGTTTGAGCCGCTACAGGTGCTTTAATACGCGCTTTTGGTCTAAATGGGCTATCGAATGGGTCTAAAATAATCTGGTGAACGGGAATATGTTCACTACCGTGGCGATACAAACTGCGTTCAACCACATTTTTAAGTTCACGAATATTACCAGGCCAATCATAACTAAGCAGTGTTTCTGTTGCGCTTCGGGTAAAGCCGCTAAACAGTTCCCACTCTAAATCGCGCGCCATGTTCATCGCAAACTGCTCAGCAAGAAGCATAATATCGTCTTGGCGTTCGCGCAGTGGTGGTAGGGTAATTACATCAAAGGCAAGGCGATCGAGTAAATCACTTCTAAATTCACCTTGCTCGGCCAAATAAGGAAGATCTTCGTTTGTCGCACACACTAAGCGGGTATCTACTTTTACAGTTTGTTTGCCGCCAACACGTTCAAACTCACCGTATTCTATAACGCGCAGCAGTTTTTCTTGTACCATAGCTGAGGTATTAGCTAATTCATCTAAAAACAGTGTGCCGCTGTTAGCGCGTTCAAAACGACCTTCGTGACGTTTACTTGCCCCCGTAAAAGCACCGCTTTCGTGGCCAAATAATTCACTTTCGAGTAGGTTTTCGTTAAGCGCTGCACAGTTAAGCTTTACGTAGTTTTGATCCCAGCGTTTTGATAAAAAGTGTAAGCGTGCTGCTATTAGCTCTTTACCTGTGCCGCGTTCACCAATAATAAGTACCGGTTTATCTAAATTAGCCAGTTGCGATACCTGATCTAATACAGACAGAAAGCTATCTGATTGGCCGAGTAAATTATCCTGTTGGCGATATTGGCTCATATTTCCTAACTCTTGGTCATTTTTACTAACAGTTAGTGTATTTCATAATTAGGGATAACTAAAGAAATTTGTATATTTAGTTTAACGTAATGAAAATAAAGTGTATTTTAACTTTTAAAAAGTTGGCAAGCATATTGATACTAGTTATAGCAGACTAACTAAGTTTTAATTACAGAGGTAAATGTTATGGGAATTTTTTCACGTTTTGCAGATATTGTTAATTCTAATATCAACGCCATTTTAGATAAAGCAGAAGACCCAGAAAAAATGGTTCGTCTGATTATTCAAGAAATGGAAGATACGCTTGTTGAAGTACGTTCTACATCAGCTAAAACATTGGCTGAGAAAAAAGAAATTGTACGCCGCTTAGATACACTTAAAGCGCAGGTAAGTGATTGGCAAGATAAAGCCGAACTGGCTTTAAGTAAAGACCGCGACGATTTAGCGCGTTCAGCCTTACTTGAAAAGCAAAAGTCGGCAGATGCAGTTGCTTCAGTAGCGAGTGAGCTTGAACATGTAGAGTCTCATATTGAGAAATTACAGCAAGAAGTAACGACGCTACAAGAAAAGCTAGCAGATGCTAAATCTCGTCAAAAAGCGATTATACTTCGCCAACGTTCGGCTGAGTCGCGCCTTGAAGTGAAAAAGACACTTGATAGCTCAAAAGTAGAAGAAGCACTTAACCGCTTTGAACGTTACGAAACCAAAATTGATGGACTAGAATCTCAAATTGAGTCGTACGATTTAGGTAAAAAGACGTTAGCGGATGAAATTGCTAATCTACAAAAAAATGAAAAGATAGATGATGAGCTAGCCGAACTTAAAAAGAAGTTAGCTGATAAATAATTACATATAAAAATATATGGGGCCCTTGTGCCCCAGCTTAAAAACATCAAAACGGATTGTCAGGAGAGGATTATGTTTGATCCAGAGATATTAGTTGCACCATTTATCTTGTTTATGATTTTTGTTGCTCCGCTGTGGCTAATTTTGCACTACCGTAGCAAGAAACAAGTAAGCCAAGGTTTAAGTGAGCACGAACATCGCCAATTACTTGAGCTTGCACACAAAGCTGAAAAAATGGCTGATCGATTAGAAACACTTGAAGCATTGCTTGATCAAGAGTCACCACAATGGAGACGCAAAGTATGAGTGCCAAACGCGAATTATTAAGAGACCCACAACGCGGTAAAATAGCCGGTGTGTGTGCGGGATTAAGTGACTACTTTAATATGGAGTTATGGTTAGTTCGCATTATATTTGTTAGTGCGGTACTGCTAACGGGTGGCCCATTATTTGTGGTAGCGTATATTGCAGCCTGGTTCATTTTAGATAAAAAAGAGCCCGCAACAGCGCAAACAAAAAGCTCAACTAAAACTGATGATCCGCTAGAAGTAAAATTTAAAGTATGGCAAAAAGGCGAGCCGCCGCGCCGCGCATTGCAAGATTTAAAAGAGCGTTTAACGCGTGTAGATACTCGCCTTCAAGATATGGAGCGCCATGTAACTTCAAGCGAGTTTACGGTGAGCCGTGAAATTAACAAACTTTAAAGGATTTAATAGCACCTTATTTGCAGCGTGATAAATTACGGCAAATTAGGTGCAAGACACTTTATGAGCCAATCATTTGCAAAAAAGACCTTTAAAAGCATTAAAGGCAAAGCACAAAAAGCCCTTCATCGCAGTTTAGACCAACACGTAAAGCTTGCCGTAACTGGCCTAAGTGGTAGTGGTAAAACTGCCTTTATTACCGCGCTTGTTAAACACTTAACAACCCAAGCGGACGATAAAAACTTACCTTTTTTTGATGTAATGCGCGAGCACCGCCATGTGGCCACTAAAGTTGTGCCGCAAGAGGCGTTAAAAGTCCCTACGTTTAATTACCCTCGAGCACTCAATACTTTATTACCCAGCGATGGGATGCCTACATGGCCTGCATCTACCGAGCGTATTAATACGCTGCGCTTGGCAATAAAGTATCAAAGTAATGCAGGGCTGCGTGGGCACTTTTCGCCGCAATCAACGCTTTATTTAGATATTATTGACTACCCGGGTGAATGGCTCCTTGATTTACCTATGCTTGAGCAAAGCTATTCTCAATGGTGCGAGCAGCAATATCCGTTATTAACTCAGCCTTCGCGCGTAAACACATCAAGTGACTTTTTAGTAGCCGTTGATCAACTTGACTTAAACGCCCCCGTTGATGAAAACGCACTTGCCCATATTGCTCAGCTTTATCAAAGCATGTTAGTCGGGCTTAAAAAAGACACCAAACTTGCCATGTTACAACCTGGGCGCATGCTAATGCCTGGCGACCTACAAGGCGCGCCATTGTTATTGTTTTTTCCGGTATCGGGTGAAATAAACAGTGACGATGTCGTTGCGGGTTCTAATTTAGCGCATTTAATTAAGCGTTTTAACGCCTATATAAAAGAAGTCGTAAAACCATTTTATAATGAGCATTTTAGGCACTTCGATCGCCAAATCGTACTTGTAGATGTACTTAGTGCGTTAAACGAAGGGCACGAAACACTCCAAGAGCAAAGCAGTGTAATAAACCAATTACTCGCACACTTTAATTACGGTGAGTCGGGCTTTTTTAAACGTTTATTTAAGCCCAACATAGACAAAATATTATTTGCAGCTAATAAATCAGATCACATAAGTGCAAAACACCATAAAGATTTAGCACTACTACTTGATTCGCTCGTGCATGAGCAAAGTAATCATTTAAAGTTTGATGGTGTAAAAATAGAAACCATGGCTATGTCGTCAATCACAGCAACGCAGCCGCGCCAGATTACCGACAAAGGCCAAACGCTTGACTGTATTTATGGTAAACCGCTAAACGAGCCAGATTGGCTTACGTATTTACCGCCGCAACCTCCCTCGCGGATGCTTAATAAAAATGAGTGGCCAGCACAGGGATTTGAGTTTTTATCGTTCTCTCCAATGCCGAGCCCCGATAAACAACTAAAACATATTCGATTAGATCATGTCATGCAGTACCTGCTAGGAGACAAATTAACATGAGTGAGTCAAACCAAACATTTCAAGCAGGGCGTCGTATAGATACGCAAAGCATTGAGCAAAACGAACCCGTTTTAGCACCTGCAAAAATTATTCAGCACGGGCAAAGTGATTACGAAGAACTTGAAGATGAAGCACTAGAGCCAGAAATAGATCTAGAGCCTGTATATAAAAAGTCAAAGTGGCAAACACTTAAAGGTGTTTTTGCTATTAGTTTTATAGTACTGGTGCTTTTAGAGTTTGCGTACTCGTTAGTATTTGCTTTCGAGCAGTCAATTATTTTAGGCAGTGTTTATTTAACCGCGGTTGTAAGTGGCGTACTGCTAATAGGGCGCTTATTGTGGCGAGAGTACCGAATGCTGCGCAGTTTAAAGCGTAACCAGCTGCACCGAGTTGAAGCCGACAGGCTTTTAAACAGCGAGCAAGTAGGCGGTGCATTACCTTGGCTCGAAAAGCTTAATAAACACCAAGAGCTTGATAACTTTGAAACCTTTAAAAACCAAGTAGCGATGCATCACAGCGACAAAGAAATAATGACGCTGTACGCCAACAGTTTATTAATAACCCAAGACACCAAAGCTAAAAAGCTTATAAATCGTTTTGCGACTGAATCTGCACTGCTAGTTGCCCTAAGCCCACTTGCGCTGGTGGATATGATGGCTGTGCTTTGGCGTGGTACTAAGTTAATAGAACAAATTGGTAAAATTTACGGCATTGGTTTTGGCTACGCGAGCCGTATAAAGCTTTACCGTATGTTGATAAAACAAGTAATGTTTGTTGGCAGTGCAGAGCTTGTATCTGACCTTGCTGCAACTGCACTAAGTGCTGAGCTTTTAGGTAAGCTTTCGGGACGAGCTGCGCAAGGGGTCAGCGCCGGTATTTTTACAGCGCGTATTGGTTACAAAGCAATGGAGCTTAGTCGCCCATTACCACGGCTTGAAAACAAACGCAGCTTACTAAAAGGCACTGTGCAAAGCATCGCAGGTAAAATTATGAGCCGTAAAAAGGCGGAGTCAACGCAGTAAAATACGAGGGCGTGTTTATCTTTGATGGTTGAATTTGCAGCAGTCTGTTTGGTATTTAGGCAAGGCAGAGCCTATGTAGTGTGGTTATTCCCCATAAATAGGTGATAACGTAGCATTAATGCCAAACAGGCGCTGCCCAAAGGGTTCTTCCTAGGGGCTATTTACTCTTTGTTGCCTACATGGATGTAGGTAAGGGGCGTGAGCAGGACGCGGAAGCTTTGCTCGGTTTTACTTATTCTTACATGGATGTAAGCCAGTAGGGTAACGCAGGAGCAGTTACCGAGCCCACTAGGTTACAAACCTCGCGCCGCGATTTAATCTTCCTTGGATTGAACAAATTTCAATCCGCAAAGGTCAACACGCCCTGGTGGCAATATTTGTGTACAAACGTGCGCTGCACGGTTTTTACACAAATAGCCATCTGAGCATCCGGCATGCTTGCTGTTTGTAAGCGCATACGTTTTGATTGTTGAATCGCAAAAACATAATAATCAAAAAAATGAGCCTACAATGAGCAAGCATCATATAAACACCCAGTGTATTCACGGACCACAAAAAGCAAACGACCCGCACGGGGCACTCACTTCTCCTTTGTATCAAACCTCTACCTTTCATTTTGAAAACGCCGCACAAGGTGCTGCGCGTTTTGCAGGCGACGAACCTGGCTATATTTATACGCGCTTAGGAAACCCCACAACCACAGAGCTTGAACAAAAAGTTGCTCAACTAGAAAGTTGTGAAGCAGCAGCTGCAACCGCAACAGGTATGGGGGCTGTATCTGCCTCAGTACTGAGCTTTTTATCGCAAGGAGATCATCTTGTTGCCTCAAGTGCTTTATATGGTTGTACCTTTGCGTTTTTCTCGCATATGTTGCCGCGCTGGGGAATCGAAGTCACTTTTGTTGATATGACCAACGAGGACGAACTACGCGCTGCCATCAAACCTAATTCAAAAATGATATTTGTAGAAACGCCAATCAACCCCACTATGGCGGTTATTGATTTGGCACTTATTGGCGCAGTTGCTAAAGAGCACAACTTAATTAGTGTGGTCGACAACACCTTTTTAACGCCGCTCCTGCAATCACCAAAAAAATACGGTATCGACATTATAATGCACAGTGCGACCAAGTACTTAAATGGTCACGGAGACGTAGTCGCCGGTATTGTATGTGGATCGCTTGAGCACATAACACACATTAAAATGACCGTACTAAAAGACATTGGTGCAACCATAAGCCCGCACGATGCATGGCTAATTAATCGAGGCCTAAAAACACTCGCCATTAGAATAGAACGCCATTGTCAAAGTGCACAAACAATAGCGCAATATCTAGAAGCGCACCCACAAGTAAGTACCGTATATTACCCAGGGCTTAAATCGCACCCAGGTCATAAGTTTATTGGCAACCAAATGAAAGCCGCTGGTGGTGTTATTGCATTTGAAATAAAAGGCACGCTACAAGATGGCGCACAATTTATTGATAGTATGAAACTTTGTACACTTGCAGTAAGCCTCGGCGACGCTGAAACACTGATTCAGCATCCTGCATCTATGACTCACTCGCCTTATACGCCAGAGGAACGAGCCGCCGCTGGAATAAGTGATGGGCTGATCAGACTCTCGGTTGGGCTTGAAGATGTTAACGACATTATTAGTGATTTAGACCAAGCTTTTACTGAAATTGGTTAGGTGTAATTAATTGTATACACATAAAGGCAAGCTACAGGCCTTTATTTAAAGGTCTGTATTTTTAGATTGCCATAGGTGTAATTATAAATTTACGATAGTGGTGATCGTCCCAAATACTGATGTTAGTCTATCTATTAAACTTTTCTTCACTTTTGCATAGTATGGGGTCATTCGATATTCAATAGATTTGAGTATCACACTGACACCGATTTAGGGCTCACACCCAAGAAGGTACTTATGGCTAAAGCAAGTAAATACACATCCAAAACACCAGACGAAAATGGTGTTATACACTGGAGTGATGAAGAAAATAAAATTTGGTCTGAGCTTGTAGCGCGTCAACTTGCATGCATTGAAGGCAAAGCCTGCAACGAGTACATGCAAGGGTTAAAAAAGATTAACCTGCCGCACGATCGTATTCCGCAGTTAAGCGAACTAAACGAAGTGTTACTAGCCACTACCGGTTGGCAAGTCGCGCCAGTACCTGCGCTTATCGACTTTGATGAGTTTTTTAGATTACTGGCAAACAAGCAGTTTCCGGTAGCTACATTTATTCGTAGCCGCGAAGAATTTGACTACCTACAAGAGCCAGATATTTTTCATGAAATATTTGGCCATTGCGCCATGCTAACTAACCCTGACTTTGCCGAGTTTACGCACAAGTACGGACAATTAGGTTACGCAGCGCAGAAAAAGGACCGTGTATACCTTGCGCGTATATACTGGTTTACAGTTGAATTTGGTTTAATGCAAACCGAAGACGGCCTGCGTATTTACGGCGGCGGTATTTTATCAAGCCCAGGTGAAACTCAGTACGTATACTCAAACACGCCAGAAATTAGCCCAATGAATGTGCTTGATGTACTGCGTACGCCGTACCGTATTGATATTATGCAGCCACAGTACTACACCATAAATTCGATTCATGATCTGTTTGATATATCGCAAATGGATATTATGACTTTGGTTGAGCGAGCTAAAGAGCTTGGTTTGCACGACCCAAAATTTCCACCAAAAGAAAAATTAGCCAGTTAAACATTAATGCTAAAAAAGCTAAAAGTAAGGATTTAGAATGTCTTCATTAAGTGCACAAAAATGCGAAGCCTGTCATGTAGATGCGCCAAAAGTATCTGACGAAGAGTTAGCACAATTAATTACTAAAATCCCAGATTGGGTACCAGAAGTACGTGACGGCATTATGCAGCTTGAGCGTGTTTATAAATTTAAAAACTTCAAACAGGCTATCGCGTTTACTAACAAAGTAGGCGACATGGCAGAAGACGAAGGCCATCACCCAGGTCTACTAACCGAGTGGGGCAAAGTAACCGTCACATGGTGGAGCCATTCAATTAAAGGCCTACACAAAAACGACTTTATTTGCGCAGCTAAAACAGACGACGTATTTAACGCGCTGTAGTTAAAAATTAATTGAGCGAACTAAAAAGGCACTTTTCAGTGCCTTTTTTATTGCAATAATTGTGTATTAAATACGATGCTTATTTAAGGTTTATCGCTATTTAACATGTCATCGTGTTCGGCCATATCCCAAGGTAGTTCACCTGGGCTGTTACCTAAAAAGTGTAAGTAATTCTCAAATTGATCAAGAATATCCTTCACAATATCATCTTCACTGTAACCATACACATCGTAAGATTGCCCACCACGGCGTAAGAAAACATCAGCCTTGTAATACATTTCGATGTTATCAATCTCAGGTTTCAGCTCAGAATAGGCAAAG
The DNA here is from genome assembly GCF_014163935.1 of Pseudoalteromonas sp. SR41-7. Classification (NCBI taxonomy): domain Bacteria; kingdom Pseudomonadati; phylum Pseudomonadota; class Gammaproteobacteria; order Alteromonadales; family Pseudoalteromonadaceae; genus Pseudoalteromonas; species Pseudoalteromonas sp. SR41-7. The sequence continues at coordinate 14,040 of NZ_JACJEF010000011.1, forward strand.
CTTGGCATAGGGTGTTCGGTTAGACGAATGTCATACACAAAATCAACATGCTCATGGCGTAGCACAGTTAAATGAGCACGGCCTAAGTCGGTATCAAAATCAACCTCTGCATGCCATTGTCGCGCTTTTAATTCAGCCTGAACGGCTTGCATTGCTTGTACTACCACACTACTAATGAAGGTGTGTACTTTTTCTTTATTGGGGTAATTAACCATGGCGGCTAAACGGCGCTTCCAATGAGATAAGTTAATATTACGGCCATTAAGCGCATGTGCTTGTAAACTAGTATCGCGATGGCCTTCAATGGTGAGTGCTCGCCAAAGCCCAGCGGTTGCAATAAGCATAATAATCGCAAAGGGTAAGGCACTGGCTATAGTCATAGTTTGTAGCGCACTTAACCCACCTGCCACTAATAAAACAGCAGCCACCGCGCCCTCTAGCACAGCCCAAAACACGCGTTGCCATGCGGGTGTATTAATATTACCTCCAGAGGCGAGAGAATCAATAACTAATGATCCTGAGTCAGACGAAGTAACAAAAAAGGTAATGATTAGAATAACGGTAAGTAGCGAAATAATAAATGATAACGGTAACACCTCAAATAACTGAAACAATGCAACAGCTTGGTTTGCTTGAACATCAGTAATTAAAGTATTGAACCCTTCATTCATTATTAGATTTAACGCGGTATCACCAAACACAGAAAACCATAAAAAGGTAAAAATAGTCGGGACTAGCATCACGCCAACAACAAATTGCCTGATGGTTCTGCCGCGGCTAATTTTAGCGATAAACATGCCAACAAAGGGTGCCCAAGCAATAGTCCAGCCAAATATAAATAGGGTCCAGTTACCAATCCAATCACTACGGCTGTACGCCTGTAAATTAAAAGTACGCTCAACAATACCGCTAAGGTAGCTGCCGGTATTTTGTAAAAACGATTCAAGAATATGAATAGTAGGGCCAATAAAAAATACAAAGGCCATTAACGACACTGCAAGAGTCATGTTTACAATAGATAAGCGCTTTACACCTTTATCCATCCCAGCCACTACTGAGAGAGTAGCTGCTGCGGTAATAATGGCAATAGCAGTAATTTGTACTGTGGTATTAATAGGGATACTTGGCCACAAATAATGCAGCCCAGCATTAATTTGGGTAACGGAAAGTCCTAACGTTGTGGCAATGCCAAATAACGTGCCTAATATGGCAAACACATCAACAGTGTGACCAATAGGACCATATATTTTATCACCAATAAGTGGATACAACGCTGAGCGAATCGACAGTGGGAGGCCATGACGAAATGCAAAATACGCAAGGACTAAACCGACAATCCCATAGATTGCCCATATGTGAAAACCCCAATGAAAAAATGCAATTTGCATAGCTTGCTTGGCAGCGTCGACGGTTTCTGCTGCGCCTGCGGGCGGAGATGCATAATGGAGCACGGGCTCTGCTACACCAAAATAAAGTAATGCGACTCCGTAACCGGCCGAAAATAGCATAGCAAACCATTCAGCGAAACTGTATTGCGGCTGCGCATGATCAGGGCCCAGCTTGATATTTCCCCAGCTGGAGGCTGCTACACAAACAATGAAAACTAAGAAAATAGCGACTGATAACATATAAAACCAACCAAAGGTTTCTGTTATCCACTTGAGGGTAACGCTGAATACTTGCCCTGCGAGTTCAGGGTTGCTAATTGTACCAATTACCAAGAGCAGAATAATAACCACTGCAGGTAAAAATACCGGTAGCAAAATAGTTGAGCGTAAAGCAGTTTTTGTCATATTAATCCTTAATATTAATTGCTAACTTTCAATTATACTTTACTACCTTATTATATCTTGGGTGTGTTGGCTAATTCAGTCTCTTGTTTAAGATTATCAAATTTTATTGTTGCCACTTATCAAGGTTAAACTAAAGATTAACATTACTTGGGATTTTAAATATGGAATATGTTTATCATTACACTTCTGCAGATGGTTTAAAGGGAATTTTAGAGAGCAAAAGTTTATGGGCTACTAACGCAGAGTATCTAAATGATTTTAGAGAAATAAAGCAAGGTATTGATAGAATAAAATCACTCAGAGGGAGTTTGTCTGAGTTTTCACAAATCAAACTCGAAGAAATTTATGCCAAACACAAAAATATACCTTTAGATGTTACCCAAAAAGAAATGCGAAGTAAGGACGTGCATCTCGCAAATCATTTTTTAAATTTTCTATGGAATATAATTGATAATAATACCATTGATGAAATTTATACCACTTCATTTACAACTAAGCGTGATAGCCTAAACCACTGGCTAACTTACGGGTCAGAGCAAACTTCATATTGCATAAAGTTTAATAAAGAAAAGCTATTTGATGATGAGTACTTTAGGCAAAGAAAACTTTTGAGTGGCTATGATGATGTTGATTACCAACCAACTGAGGAAATGCTTCATTCTTTAATTGAAGAACACTATCTGCCTGAGGTTTTAAGTTATGTGTTAGATCCAAATTTAAATGGAAATGACCTAAATGAAAAATGTGCTATTGCTGCAATTGAAATTTTTAATGAAGCGATTTTTAAGATTGCTAGCATAAAAGATCAAGCGTTCGAATATGAAGAAGAGTATCGTTTTACTCTTTTTTACCCTGGTTTAGTCTCATTAAATGAAAATACTGAAAAGGGTTATTTTGATTTTATAGACTCCTCTAATATTGATTTTATAGAGCTTGAAAATGGAGTGAAAGAGTTTTTTCCTTTATGCTACAGAACCCTAAAGTCTGGCATTATAGCCCCATATAGAGCGATACCTTTTCCTAAAAATTCAATTGATGAAATTATAATAGGACCATCAGAAAATAATGAGTTAGCTGTTAAAGGCTTAAAGTCTTTTTTGAGTTCATTAAATTTTGATGTAGAAGTGTCTAGTACTAAAACTTCATTTAGAAGAATTTAAAAAAGCTCCAAACCAAAGGGCTTAGAGCTTTCTATATATAATTAAAGTTTAGCTAAAACACTTAACTTCAACGTATCGTTGGGTTTCGTTTCACTCAACCCAATCGACTATTACTCATCAATTGAGCGTAGTAGGGCGTTTATACCTACTTTTTCACGTGTTTGCTTATCTACTTTTTTTACGATGATTGCAGCGTATAGGCTGTGAGTACCATCTTTTGACGGTAGTGCGCCTGGTACAACTACTGCGCCTGCTGGTACGCGGCCGTAGTGAATTTCGCCAGTTTCGCGGTCATAAATACGGGTGCTTTGGCTGATGTAAACGCCCATTGAAATTACTGCGCCTTCTTCAACAATTACGCCTTCCACAATTTCAGAACGAGCGCCAATAAAGCAGTTGTCTTCAATGATGGTTGGGTTAGCTTGTAGAGGCTCTAAAACACCGCCTATGCCAACGCCACCCGATAAATGTACGTTCTTACCAATTTGTGCACACGAGCCTACAGTCGCCCATGTATCAACCATGGTGCCATCGTCAACGTATGCGCCAATATTTACATAAGATGGCATAAGTACTACGTTTTTACCTACAAAGCTGCCTTTACGTGCTACAGCGTTTGGTACTACGCGCATACCGCCTTGTTGAAATTGCTCTGGCGTGTAGTCGCTAAATTTAAGCGGTACTTTGTCGTAAAACTGATTTACGCCGTCGTTCATTGGTTGGTTGTCGCGAATACGAAACGACAGTAACACTGCTTTTTTAAGCCACTGGTGTACAACCCATTCACCTGATATTTTTTCAGCAACGCGTGCTGCGCCGCTATCAAGTAAATCAAGTGCGTCGATAATAGCTTGTTTTACGTCGCTTGATACTGTGCTTGGGCTAATGCTATCGCGGTTGTCCCATGCGTTTTCGATCATCGTTTTTAAATCTGACATGTGTGTCCTCTATTCTGTTTCGGCGTTGAATTTTTTACGTAATGCCTGATGAATTTTTGCTTGCTCTTCATCAGTCAGCGCTTGGTATTCGTTATTAGATACAACAAAGAAATCCTCTGCACGTTCACCTACTGTTGTAATACGGGCAGCGTGAATGTGTAGTAAATGCGCTTGGAAAACTTCGGCTATTTTGGTTAGTAAACCTTGTATATCGACGGCTTGAATTTCTATTAAGCTACGGTCTTTGCGTGCATGTGGGCGCAACACAATTTTAGGTTTAATATTAAAATCTTTAAAGCGTTGAGAGCGGCTCTTTTTAAAGCGAATTTTTTTACGTGGATCGCTAAGTGCTTGCTCAAGCCCGCGTTTAATTGATTGCGCTCGACCACTTGCAATAGGGTCGCCACTTACTTCAAGTATTACAAAACTAAACAGGACGTAACCATCTTTTGTGGTCAGTACTTGCGCGTGCTGTATTTGTGCTTTTTTAGAGCCAATTACACTCACTAATCTCGCAAATAGCGCACCAGAGTAGGGGCTGTATACAAATACTTGTGTACCACCATGCATTGCTTTGTTAGATACAATTACACTGGGTTGGCTTAAATCGGTGCTAGTTAATAAATGCTCACTTTGCCACGATATTTGCTGTTCGCTAAAGGCGGTAAAGTAATTGGCTTTAAAGCGACTCCAAATTAAATCAATTTTATTCTCAGGGTAACCTAAGTTGAGTAGACGTTGTTTAGCTTGGTGCTTTTTATCGCGAATTTGGTCGCGTTGATCCATTGGGTTTTCGAGCCCTAAGCGCAACGCGCGTTGCGTGTGCAAGTACAATTCACGCAGTAGGGTGTTTTTCCAATCGTTCCATAAGTTGTCGTTGGTTGCACGGATATCGGCAACGGTTAAACAATATAAATAGTCGAGTTGGCGCTCTGTTTTAATACGTGTTGCAAAGTCTTTTATTACAGCAGGGTCGTTAATATCTTTACGCTGCGCGGTAACCGACATAAGTAAATGGTTACTTACAAGCCATGCTACTAATTTTGCATCAGAGGATGAAAAGCCATGTAATTTAGCAAAGGCTATAGCATCAACAGCGCCAAGTTCTGAGTGATCTCCCCCTCGTCCTTTAGCAATGTCGTGAAATATACCGGCTAAATAAAGTAGCTCTGGTTTATCCATTCGAGTGACTATTTCACTACAAATAGGAAACTCGCTAATGCCAGTTTTATCAAAGTATTCGTAAATATTTTTGATTAATTTGTGAGTATGCTCATCTACGGTGTAGGCGTGAAACAAATCGAACTGCATTTGTCCGAATATATTACGCCACTGCGGTAAGTAGGCGGCAAGCATGCCGTGTTTGTGCATTAACGTAAATGCGCGGCCCATACCATTAGGGTGTTTAACTAAGCGTAAAAAAGCTTCACGACAGGCTGCATAATCTTGTAAATCCCCCAATAAACGGCGGCGTACTTGGCGGATTGTACGAATAGTGCTTGGGTAAATATGCGTTATTGCAGGGTTGTCTGCTATGTGCTCAAACAATACAAAAAGCTGGTCACGTCTAAAAAATACAGATGGATCTTTTACGCGTATTTGATGACCCACTTGCTCAAAGTTTCTGTCGAGTACTATCACCGTTTTTTCACTACTTTCGGGCATGATACTTTGTTCAAAGTATGAAAGTAGCATTTGGTTAAGTTCGCGAACGCGGCTCATTATTCTAAATAAGCGCTTCATCATACGCTCAACAGAGGCTTTACCGTCGCTACCAAAACCTAAAATTTCGGCGGCTTGTGGTTGATGATCAAACAATAAGCGGTTTTCAGCCCGACCTGCAGCTAAATGCAGTGCAAAGCGAATATTCCATAGGTTTTCTAGGCACTCTGAAAGCTCTTGAAACTCTTCATGGGTTAAGTAGCCGTGACTTATTAACTCTTGCAGAGTTTCGGTTCTAAAGTGCTTTTTTGCGACCCAAATAATGGTTTGCAAGTCGCGCAGGCCACCGGGGTTTTCTTTAATGTTTGGCTCAAGATTATACGCGGTGCCGTGGCACTTTTTGTGACGTAAGTTTTGTTCTTGAACTTTGGCAGTAAAAAACTCACCGGAGCGCCATACGGGGGTTTCTAGAATATGCGTTTTGAGTTTTTCAAACTCAATATGATTACCAAAAATAAGGCGGCTTTCGAGTAAACTGGTGGCAAAAGTAACGTCTTCACGTTTTTGCTCAATGGCTTGTTCTATCGTGCGCACGCTGTGGCCAATCTCTAAGTTGAGATCCCATAGCATGGTGACAAACTGGCCTATTTTTTCGCATATTTCTTCGCTTGGTGGTTTAGTTACAAGCAATAAAAAATCGATGTCGGAGTAGGGATGTAGCTCGCCACGTCCGTATCCGCCTACTGCTATTAGTGCTAAATCAGGTTCGCGCGCTAAGTCGTAAACATGAAAAAGCTTAATTAGTAGGCGGTCAATAAACTCAGCCCGGGCATTAATTAAATTCCCAACCGGTTGTTTAGAAAATTCGTTATGTAACCATTTATAAAAATAGCTAGAACAATCGCGATAATCACTAAGTTGCTCTGCATCGCTGAGCAACTTTTTTACTTTGTTGGGTAATGCCACGTGGGCTGGCTCCTAATTTCTTATTTATTATTAGTGTTCTATGATCCTGTCGATAGTATCATCTGATCGTAGCGTTAAAATTTCAACACCATTTTCAGTCACTAATAAAGTATGTTCCCACTGTGCAGACAAGCTGCGGTCGCGAGTTACTACAGTCCAATCATCTTTAAGTAGCTTACATTGGCGTTTACCCGCATTAACCATTGGTTCAATTGTTAAGCACATGCCCGCTTTTAAAGTTTCGCCAGTACCCGCTTTACCGTAGTGCATTACTTGTGGTTCTTCATGAAATCCTGCGCCAATACCGTGGCCGCAATATTCACGAACAATAGAGTAATTAAAACTTTCTGCATATTTTTGAATAGCAGAGCCAATATCACCTAAGCGCACACCTGGTTTTACCATTTTAATAGCAAGGTATAAGCTTTCTTGTGTTACTTCTGCAAGACGCTTAGCTTGGATGTTTGGTGTACCAACGTGGAACATTTTAGAAGTATCGCCGTGGTAGCCATCTTTAATGACAGTTACGTCAATATTTACGCTGTCGCCTTCTTTTAATGCTTTGTCATTTGGAATTCCGTGACAAATAACATGATTAACTGACGTACAAACTGATTTTGGAAAGCCATGATAATTTAACGGAGCAGGGATTGCTTGTTGCACATTAACAATATAATCATGACAAAGTGTATTTAGCTCATCGGTGGTAACACCCGGCACTACATGAGGGCCGATCATTTCAAGTACATCGGCCGCTAAGCGCCCAGCTACGCGCATTTTCTCTATTTCTTCAGGGGTCTTGATAATAGCGCTCATTGAGGCTCCAAAGTTGAGTTTCTAACATTTATCGCCGAACAAATTTTGCACGCGACGTTGAGTATTTAATTTTAATATGGTATAAAGCGCGCCGTCTTTTTACAAATAAATTCTTAAATGATTTTTTGTATTTAAGGCAAACACAATTTTATTTTAACACACACACGTATCGTCACATACACTTGGGTGCATTTGAAGTTTAATTACTTCGGTGTTGGTGCTATGGGATATGTGGAGGCCTAACCCTAAACAACTATAGAGGATCTATAAAATGGCAAACGTTTCAATGCGCGATATGCTTCAAGCTGGTGTTCACTTTGGTCACCAAGCACGTTACTGGAACCCTAAGATGAAGCCTTTCATCTTCGGCACACGTAACCGTGTACATATCATCAACCTTGAGCAAACTGTACCAATGTTCAACGACGCACTTAAGTTTTTATCAAGTGCTGCAGCTAACAAAGGTAAAGTTCTTTTCGTTGGTACTAAGCGCGCAGCAAGCGACGCAGTTAAAGCAGCTGCTTTAGAAAGCGATCAGTTCTTCGTAAATCACCGTTGGTTAGGTGGTATGTTGACTAACTGGAAAACTGTACGTCAATCAATCAAGCGTCTTAAAGACCTTGAAGTACAAAGCCAAGACGGTACTTTCGAGAAATTAACTAAGAAAGAAACGTTAATGCTTAACCGCGAAATGGAAAAGCTTGAAAAGAGCCTTGGTGGTATCAAAAACATGGGCGGTCTTCCAGACGCGCTTTTCGTTATCGATGCTGACCACGAGCACATTGCTATCCGTGAAGCAAACAACCTAGGTATCCCTGTTGTTGCAATCGTTGATACTAACTCTAACCCAGACGGCGTTGATTACATCGTTCCTGGTAACGATGATGCTATCCGTGCTGTAAGCCTTTACACTAGCGCTGTTGCAGCTGCTATCACTGAAGGTCGCGAGAATAACATCGTTGCTCAATCTGAGAAAGACGATTTCGTTGAAGCTGAGTAATTAGCTATCATCAAGTCTTCATCTTTTTAAGGTGAAGACTTGTTATTCTTGTAGAGCGGGTAACCCGCTTATCTAAACCAGATTTCAGATTTGAGGATTTACTAATGGCTGTAACTACTGCCCTAGTTAAAGAATTACGCGAGCGCACAGGCGCTGGCATGATGGATTGTAAAAAAGCGTTAACTGAGACTGATGGCGACATCGAGTTAGCGATTGAAAACATGCGTAAAAGTGGCGCTGCTAAAGCTGCTAAAAAAGCAGGTAACATTGCTGCTGAAGGTACTATCATCATCAAGCAAAACGCTGGTGTTGCAGTACTAGTAGAAGTTAACTGTCAAACAGACTTCGTTGCAAAAGACGTAAGCTTTTTAGCATTTGCTGATAAAGTTGCTGAAGCTGCAATTGCTGACACTCTTACTATCGAAGACTTACAAGCTAAGTTTGAAGAAGACCGTGTTGAGCTAGTAACTAAAATTGGCGAAAACATCAACGTACGTCGTCTGCAGTACATCGCTGGTGAAAACCTAGTTGAGTACCGTCATGGCGACCGTATCGGTGTTGTTGTTGCAGGTGTTGCTGATGAAGAAACACTTAAGCACGTTGCAATGCACGTTGCTGCTTCACGTCCAGAGTACTTAACTCCTTCTGACGTACCAGCTGACGTTGTAGAAAAAGAAAAGCAAGTACAAATCGAAATCGCGATGAATGAAGGCAAGCCTGCTGAAATCGCTGAGAAGATGGTTGTTGGTCGCATGAAAAAATTCACTGGTGAGGTTTCTCTTACTGGTCAAGCTTTCATCATGGAACCTAAAAAATCTGTTGGCGATATTCTTAAAGAGAAAAACGCAACAGTTACTGGCTTTGTACGTGTAGAAGTTGGTGAAGGTATCGAGAAGAAAGAAGAAGATTTTGCTGCTGAAGTTGCTGCTCAAATTGCAGCTGCTAAAGGTCAGTAAGATTAACTATTTGTGATGCAAAAGGAAATTAGATGCAATTAAAGTACTATTTGGTTTTGCTTCACAGCTAGAAATTCTTTAAAATAACCGCGCTTTTATGTTTAACATAAGCGCGGTTATTTTTTATCCATAATTCAATAAAAGTTGGCCCCTATACTATGACTATCAATCGCAAACCTATTTTCAGACGTGTTCTTCTCAAATTAAGTGGTGAAGCTTTAATGGGAGACGAAGGCTTCGGCATCGACCCTAAAGTTTTAGACCGTATGGCACAAGAAATTAAAGAGCTAGTAGAGCTTGACGTAGAAGTGGGTTTAGTTATTGGTGGAGGTAACTTTTTACGCGGTGGTTCACTTGCAGAAGCAGGTATGAACCGCGTAGTAGGCGACCACATGGGTATGCTTGCAACGGTTATGAATGGCCTTGCAATGCGTGATGCGCTACACCGTGCATTTGTAAACTGTCGCTTAATGTCGGCTATTCCGCTAAATGGTGTATGTGACGCTTATAACTGGGCTGAAGCAATTAGTTTATTGAAAACTGGCCGCGTTGTTATTTTTGCAGCAGGCACCGGTAACCCATTTTTTACTACCGATTCTGCAGCGTGTTTACGCGGTATCGAAATTGAAGCGGATACAGTAATTAAAGCGACTAAAGTGGATGGCGTGTACAGTGATGATCCTGTTAAAAACCCAGAAGCGACGCTTTACAGCCACTTAAGCTACAATGAAATCATTGAAAAAGAATTAAAAGTTATGGATTTAGCGGCATTTACTCTAGCCCGCGATCACAATATGCCATTGAGCGTATTTAATATGAATAAATCAGGCGCGCTAAAACGCGTAATTATGGGTGAAGAAGAAGGAACACTTATTTCTTCACAAGCCTCAGATGAAATAATCAAATAATTAGGATTAAACCGTGATTAACGATATTCAAAAAGACGCGCAAGCGCGCATGCAAAAAAGTGTAACTGCACTAGGTAGCCAATTATCTAAAATTCGTACTGGCCGTGCACATCCTGCAATCCTAGATGGCATTATGGTGTCGTACTACGGTGCACCAACGCCTTTAAACCAAGTTGCTAACGTAACAATTGAAGATTCTCGTACACTTGCTATTGGTGTATTTGATAAGTCTTTAGCGCAAGCTGTTGAAAAAGCAATTATGGCGTCTGACTTAGGTTTAAACCCTATGTCGGCAGGTACTGTTATTCGTGTACCTCTTCCTCCACTTACAGAAGAGCGTCGTAAAGACCTAATCAAAATTGTACGTGGCGAAGTTGAAGGCGGTCGTGTTGCTATTCGTAACATTCGTCGTGATGCTAATGGCGATGTAAAAGGTTTATTAAAAGATAAAGAAATATCTGAAGATGAAGCGCGTCAATCAGATGATGCGATTCAAAAACTTACAGATAAGTTTATCAAAGAAATGGATACTCTATTAGCTGCTAAAGAAGCAGAGTTAATGGAAATCTAAGTAAGTCCCTGTTTATCTTTTGAGGTTAAATTTGCAGTAGTGTGTTTGGCTTTAAGGCAAGGCAGAGCCTACGTAGTGTGGTTATTACTCATTATTAGGCGATAGCAATGCATAAAATCTAAAAACGCGCTGCCCAAAGGGTTCTGCCTAGATTGAATAAATTACAATCCTGAAAGGTCGACAGGACCTATTAAAATTATTAGTTTTGAAACGCCGTCTAGGGTATACTAGGCGGCGTTTTTTTATGGAATACTCGATATTTATGGTTCTAGATGCTGACACAATTTCACAGCAATGTTTACCCAAACATGTTGCTATCATCATGGATGGGAACGGACGTTGGGCACAAGCTAGAAATAGACCTCGTGTGTACGGGCATAAAAAAGGCGTAGACGCAGTTCGTCAATCTGTTCAGTTTTGTACTAAATTAGGGATACAATCGCTAACCTTATTTGCTTTTAGTAGTGAAAACTGGCGCCGCCCTGAAGACGAAGTAAACACTTTAATGGAGCTTTTCTTATTTGTTTTAACAAAGGAAGTTAAAAAGCTTCATAAAAACAATGTAAAACTGACCATTATTGGAGACTTATCACGATTTTCTGAAGGATTACGTAGCAAGGTAGACGCTGCGCATAAGCTGACTGAAAATAATACCGGATTGCGCTTAAATGTTGCAGCTAATTACGGTGGTCGTTGGGATATGGCTAACGCGGCTAAACAACTTGCTTTGCAAGTTGCGCAAGGCACACTCAACGCAGAAGATATTACAGAAGAGCGCTTAGCACAGCATATGAGCATGGCAGATCAGGCAGAACCTGATTTACTTATTCGCACTGGTGGCGATGTTCGTATTAGTAATTTTTTACTATGGCAAGTTGCTTATGCAGAACTTTACTTTACCGAAACACTTTGGCCTGATTTTAATGAAGCAGCATTTGCTGAGGCTATAGCGTGTTACGTTGCCAGAGAGCGACGTTTTGGTTGTACGGGCGAACAAATAAAACAATTACTCGCTCAAACCTAAATAGAATAAGGGTCACATTTTGTTAAAACAACGAATTTTAACCTCACTTGTGCTTGCACCATCGGCATTAGCTTTGGTTTTTTATACACCGCTTACGTTATTTAGTTACTTTGCCGGTGCAATAGTATTATTAGGCGCATGGGAATGGTCTGCGTTTATGGGTTTATGCGATAAGCTCAAACGTGGTGCTTTTGTTGTATTGATTGCAGCCTTACTTGGCCTGCTTAATTTACATTGGCCTATTGAATCACTATGGGAAAGTGGCAAGCTAGTAGGTGATGCGAATTACTTATTTACGCTTTCGTTTGCTTGGTGGATTGTTGCTAGTTATTTAATTTGGCGCTATCCAGAGATGGCTAAAGCGTGGAATGAAGGTCTAGTAATGCGCGGCATTGCAGGTTTATTAACACTTGTGCCGTTATGGCTTGCACTAAATACGCTGCGCAGTGCGCAATATGCTGAATCAACACATTTTGGCTCTGTACTTATTTTAGTCGTATTGGGTATTGTGTGGAGTGCAGACGTTGGTGCTTATTTTTCAGGTAAGAGCTTTGGTAAGCATAAACTTATGCCAAAAGTGAGCCCTAATAAAACAATTGAAGGGTTAGCAGGCGGTGTAGTCGCTTCTATCATTTTTGTTTTAGCATTTTGTCACTTTACCGATGTTGATTTAGGTGTTTGGCCTATCTACGCGATAATGACTGCATTTATTGCATTGTTCTCTGCGGTAGGTGATTTACTTGAAAGCATGTTTAAACGTGAAGCTGGTTTAAAAGATAGCGGCCGTTGTTTACCTGGGCACGGCGGTATTTTAGATCGCATTGACAGCTTAACGGCTGCAGCTCCAATGTTTGTAATGTGCTATGCGTGGACTCTTAGTTTATGAGCCAAAAGCAATTGCTGGTTATTTTAGGCGCAACAGGTTCAATTGGTTTAAGTACACTAGATGTTGTATCGCGCAATAAAGAGTTATTTGATGTTTTTGTTTTAGCTGCAGGGCAAAACGCAAAAAAAATGGCTGAGCTGTGTATTGAACACGAACCACTTTATGCGATTATGGCTACCCAGCAAGCCGCTGAGCAGTTATCTGCTTATTTAGCTAATACACCATGCCAAACGCTTGTTATGCACGGCGAGCAAGCAATGTGCGACTTATGTGCTCACCCAGATGTTGATGTCGTGATGTCGGCAATTGTAGGTGCAGCTGGTTTACTGCCAACATTAAGTGCAGTAGAAGCAGGTAAAAAAGTACTCCTTGCTAATAAAGAATCGTTAGTTATGTCAGGTCAGTTGTTTATTGATAAAGTTAAACAACATAAAGCAACCTTGCTGCCAATTGATAGCGAACATAATGCTATTTTTCAATGCCTACCTTCTTCGTTACAAAATGCCAAAGGCGATCAAAATTTACAGCAACATGGCGTAAGTAAAATTTTGCTTACCGGTTCTGGTGGCCCGTTTTTAACGCGCGATATAAACACACTAAAAGATGTAACTGTAAGTGAAGCCGTGGCGCATCCTAACTGGTCGATGGGTCAAAAAATATCAGTAGACTCGGCCACTATGATGAATAAAGGCTTAGAGTTTATTGAAGCTAAGTGGTTATTCAATTGCGACACCAGTGATATAGACGTAGTGATTCATCCACAAAGTATTATTCACTCAATGGTGCAATACCACGACGGTTCTATTTTAGCGCAAATGGGTAACCCTGATATGCGTACGCCAATTGCCCATGCACTTGCATACCCTGAGCGAATTAATGCAGGCGTTAAACCGTTAAACTTCTCTGATATATGTGATTTCTCATTCACCAAGCCTGACTTTTCTCGCTATCCAAATTTACAATTAGCGATTGATGCGTGTAGTGCAGGGCAGGGCGCGACCACAACGGTTAATGCTGCAAATGAGATAGCAGTAAGTGCATTTTTAAACGGTAAAATTGGTTTTACTGATATATACAAAATAAATGCACAAACGCTTGAAGCTGCAACGTATACCAATGTACAAAGCTTAGATGAAATTTTAGAGTGCGATAAATTAGCGCGTATTAGCGCTTCAGAATTTATAACAAAAGTGGCGCATTAATATGTTTGATTTTTTTTGGAATCTTGGCTCATTTATTTTAGCGCTTGGTATTTTAGTGGCCATACATGAATATGGCCATTTTTGGGTTGCACGAAAAATGGGCGTTAAAGTGCTGCGTTTTTCAATTGGCTTTGGTAAGCCACTATTAAAATGGCACGATAAATATAATACCGAATATGTGATTGCGGCTATTCCATTAGGCGGTTATGTAAAAATGCTTGATGAGCGTGTTGATGACGTGCCGGCAAACCAACGTCATTTATCGTTTAACGCTAAATCTGTACAAGCACGTATTGCCATAGTTGCAGCGGGTCCAATGGCCAACTTTTTGTTTGCCATTTTTGCTCTTGCTGTAATGTATATGGTGGGTGTGCAGTCGGTAAAGCCTGTGGTAGGTAGTATTACCGAGGGCAGCCGGGCAGAGCAAGCGGGCATTATGCCTTCTCAACATATTATAAAAATTGGTGATGATGATATAACGACCTGGCAAGATGCCACGTTTGCACTTATGTCTAATTTAGGTGAAGAAAGCGTTGAAGTGATAGTGCGCGATAAAAACCTTCAACCACGTGTTAAAACGCTTAATTTAGAGGGGTGGAAACTAGATCAGCAAGACGTACCACCACTGAGTTCGTTAGGTATTGTACCGTTTAGACCTCAAGCAACTTTAACAATTGCCGCCGTAACTAAAGACTCAGCTGCAGAACACGCTAATTTACAAGTTAATGACACAATTTTGGCTGTAAACGGTGAAACAATAAGCAATTGGCAGCAATTAGTTAATCTTATTACGCAATCAGCTAACAAATCTTTACAATTTAGTGTAAAAAGACAAGATACTATAAAAGCCATTACAGTAACCCCTAAAGGGCGCATTGATAATAACGGTATTGAGCAAGGCTTTTTAGGCGTTGCTCCTGTTGTACAGCAATGGCCTGATGGTTATGTAGAGACTAGACATTACGGTCCGCTCGATAGTATCGTGCGAGGCACAAAAGAAACGTGGCGCTTAATTACACTCAGTTTTGATATGATTGGTAATTTAATTACAGGCCAGGTTTCGGTTAAGAATTTAAGTGGCCCTGTGGGCATTGCAGTAGGCGCTGGAACTAGCGTAAGCTATGGGTTAGTGGCCTTTTTAAGCTTTTTAGCCTTAATAAGCGTTAACTTGGGTGTATTTAATTTATTACCCTTACCAGTGCTTGATGGTGGACACTTAATGTATTACATAATTGAACTTTTTCGTAAAAAGCCGGTCTCTGAAAAGACACAAGAGTTTGGTTTTAAAGTGGGCGCCCTGTTGCTCATTTTTCTAACATGTTTCGCTTTGTTCAATGATGTATCGCGTTTGTAGTTTTACAGCGTGGCAAATTACTAATTAGAACACGATTGTAAAGCACCACTTTAGTAGGGTGTTATGCGGTAATACAGTTGTAAAGGATAAAGATAATAAAATGGCTATAAAAAAACATTTGGCAGTAACAAGTTTATTGGGTGCAAGTTTTGCAGCCCTAGGCCAAAACTCCTTTATTGTTGAAGACCTGAAAGTTGAAGGTTTGCAGCGTGTAGCACTTGGTGCAGCGCTAACACATATTCCTATTAACGTAGGCGATAATGTTGATGACTATACGATTTCAAAAACAATAAAGTCACTTTATCGTTCTGGGCACTTTGATAACATAAAAGCCCTTCGTGATGGCAACAACGTTATTTTTAAAGTAACGGAACGTCCTACCATCAGCTTCATTGAGTTTGAAGGCAATAAAGACATTAAAGACGAGCAGCTTAATGAGTCTCTTGATCAGCAAGATATTCGCCAAGGTGAACCACTTGATAAAACCGTTATCGATAGTATCGAAAAGGGCTTAGTTGAGTTTTTCCACAGTATTGGTAAATACAACGCTAAAGTAGATATCAGTATTACTAAATTGCCTCGTAACCGCGTTAAACTTAAATTAGAGTTTGATGAAGGTGATGCAGCTTCTATCCGACAAATTAACTTAGTGGGTAATGAACTTTTTTCTAATGAAGAGCTTCTTAAACTTGCTGAATCGCAGCAAGATTTACCTTGGTGGCAGTTTATGGGTAGCGATCGCTACCAAAAGCAAACCATTGAAGGCGATTTAGAAAAAATTCGTAGTTATTATTTAGACCGTGGTTACCTACGTTTTAATATCGATTCAACGCAAGTATCAGTGAGCCCTGAACGTGAATCAGTTTACGTTACAGCTAACTTAACTGAAGGCGTAAAATATACCGTTAAAGGCTTTGACTTTATTGGTGACTTGCTTGGCCGTGAAGACTTAATTAAAAGTGTTATCCCACTTAGAGCGGGTGAGCTTTATAACGGTTCTGTAGTTACTTCGTCAGAAGAATTTATTAAAAGCTACTTAGCACGTTTTGGTTACGCTAATGCTGAAGTGCGTACAATTCCAGAAATTGACGACGAAAAGCAAGAAGTACAACTAACACTATCGGTTAATCCAGGTAAGCGTGTATATGTTCGTCGTATTATTGTTGGTGGTAACCAAAATACAGCTGATGAAGTACTTCGCCGTGAAATGACACAACTTGAAGGCGCCTGGTTATCTAATCAAAACCTTGAGCGTTCAAAACTACAAATTCAACGTTTGCCTTACATGGAAACTGTTGATTTTAACGTAGTGCCTGTACCAGGTGTGGATGACCAAGTAGATGTAGATTTTACTGTAAAAGAGCAATCAGCGGGTAGCTTTAATGCTGGTCTTGCTTATGGTTCTTACTTAGGTCTGCAGTTTAATATTGGTGTAACAGAATCTAACTTTTTAGGCACAGGTAACCAAATTGGTTTAAACCTTAACACGTCTACAGGTTCTGAAAGCTTAAGCTTATCGTACACAGACCCATACTTTACGCCAGATGGTGTATCGCAAGGCAGTAGCATCTTTTACAGAAACTACGATGCAAGTAAATTCAGTCTTGTTGAGTACAAATCAAAAAGTTATGGTTTAGGCACAAATATTGGTTTTCCAATTGATGCTGTAAATCGTGTTAACTTTGGCGCCCGTTGGATTAAAGAAGAGCTTTCGGATATTGCAGAGTACGAGCAAACGCGTGTACTTCGTGAGACATTCTTAGATCCAGACAACCCAGATGCAGGCTTTGACTTTACTAAGTATGAGCTGAGTGTTGGTTGGTCGCGTATTACAGTTAACCGTGGTTTATTCCCAACAGCGGGTTCGCGTCAAACTTTAAACTTAACAGCAACAACGCCTAACTCAGATCTTCAGTACTTTAAACTGAATTACGATTCGCGTTTTTACTGGCCTATATCAAATGACCACCGTTGGGTATTCTCAACGCGTGCAGCGCTTGGTTATGGTAATGGTTATGGTTCTACAAACGGGTATGAGCAAACACTTCCATTCCAAGAGTACTTCCGTATAACGGAAATGGAACTTCGTGGCTTTGACCGTAATACAATATTACCACGTGCTGTATCGCGTATACCGCAGTCTATTCCGGGTACGCCAGGTGCAGACGGTACTACAACCGGTAGCATTGGTGGCGCATCAGAATTTGATATTCTAGTGCCACAAGGCCGTATTGGTGGTAATGCTAAAGCAGTGGCAGGTATGGAGCTAATTGTTCCTACGCCATTCTTAGATGAAGAGAATACCAGCTCTGTACGTACTAGCTTCTTTGTTGATGCTGCAAACGTATGGGATACTGAGTTTAACGTAGACCGCTATCAAAACTTAGGCGTTGATGAACGTGCTAAATTAGATGACTATTCAGACCCAATGCGCTTTAGGGTTTCAACCGGTCTTTCATTACAATGGATCTCTCCAATGGGTCCAATGCTGATCAGTTTTGCGTATCCATTGCAAAAAGAAGAAGATGACGATACGAAAACCATCAGCTTTAACATTAGTAACACTTTCTAAAGGAGTTTTTTGTGAAAAAATTATTTAAATCAACAGCTGTAGCAGTTTTAGCAACTTTAATGATGGGTACTTCTGTGAATGCATTTGCACACAAAGTAGGTATTGTTGATATGCAGGAAATCTACAAGCAAATTCCTCAAATGGCTAAAATTGAACAGTCTTTACAAACTGAGTTTGCTGAACGTCGTCAAGAGCTTGAAAAGTTACAAGGCGATATTCGTTTTGAAGCTGAAAAATTTAAACGCGAAAGTACAACTATGAGCCAAGCTCAAAAAGATGCACTACGTGATAAAATCCAAGGCATGCAAAAAAATCTTGCTGAACAAGGTCGTCCTTTAGAGCAAGAAATCAAAGCGCGCCAAAACCAAGAACTTGCTAAAGTTCAAGGTGTAATCATCAAAACAATTGAAGAAATTGCTAAAGACGGCGACTTCGACGAAGTTAAAGTAAAAGACACAACAATTTACTTTAACCCTAAAGAAGTAACTGATCTTTCGTCTAAAGTTGTAGCTGCAGTTAGTAAGAAATAATCACTCTATGCAAAATTATACGCTTTCGCAAATTGCGGAACTTCTAGGCGCCGAACTTCAGGGTGATGGCGCTTTAGAAATAAAAAAAATAGCGACACTTGCAAATGCCCATTCTGGGCATATTGCATTTTTAGCGAACTCAAAATATCGCTCGCAACTTGAAACTACTCAAGCTAGCGCTGTAATAGTAAGCCAAGCCGATGCTCAGTACTTTAGTGGTAGCAAAATTATTGTTGCGAATCCGTATGTAAGTTACGCAAAATTAGCGCAATTTATGGATACAACACCACGCTCAGCCTCGACGGGTATTCATCCAAGTGCTACGGTTCATTCAACAGCGATTGTTAGTGACAGCGCCGCTATAGGGGCTAATGCAGTCATTGAAGCTGATGCGGTGATAGGTGACAATGCGCAAATTGGTCCGAACAGTTTTATCGGAGAACGTGTTAAAATAGGCTCTGGCACTAAGCTTTGGTCTAGTGTGACTATTTATCACGATGTTGAAATTGGTTCAGATTGTTTGTTTCAAGCAAATAGTGTTGTAGGTAGTGATGGGTTTGGCTATGCGAACGAACGCGGGCAATGGGTAAAAATACCTCAGCTTGGTTCAGTGATCATAGGTAACAAAGTTGAAATTGGTGCAAGCACGACAATTGATCGTGGCGCACTGGACAATACCATTATCCATAGCAATGTTATTATCGATAATCAGTGTCAAATAGCGCACAACGTTGAAGTTAATTCAGGCACCGCAATCGCGGGCTGCACCGTACTTGCAGGAAGCGTTACCATTGGCAAAAACTGTCAAATTGGTGGCATGGTTGCAATTAATGGTCACATGTCTGTATGTGATGGTGTTATAATTACCGGCATGAGTATGGTGACAAAATCAATCACCGAACCAGGTATTTACTCATCTGGTATGCCCCATACAACAAACAAAGAATGGCGTAAATCAATAGCTCACTTGCGTAACCTTTCAGACATGAAATCTCGTCTTAAAGCGCTGGAAGCATTGGCTAAGTCATAACGTTGAACACTAATAAGGATGCTATTTTGGCAAACGAATTAAATAGCCTTGATATTCAAGAAATTTTAAGTTTATTACCGCACCGTTACCCGATGCTATTAATTGATCGTGTTATTGATTTTACACCTGGCAAATCTTTACATGCTATTAAAAATGTTTCTATAAACGAACCTATATTTACTGGCCATTTCCCAAATCAGCCAATTTTTCCTGGTGTGCTAATATTAGAATCAATGGCGCAAGCCACGGGTTTATTAGGTTTTAAAACAGTAGAAAATCGTAGTGAAAACGAATTATATTTATTTGCTGCTGTTGATAACGCACGTTTTAAACAGCCAGTGATCCCAGGTGATACAATGCACCTTCATGTTGAGTTTTTAAAAGAACGTCGCAACATTTGGAAGTTTGCAGCAGAAGCTAGAGTCGACGGCAAAGTAGTGTGTAGTGCCGAAATTATGTGTGCGAGAAGAGAGTTTTAATAGTGATCCATTCTACAGCAATAATCGAACCTGGCGCTAAACTAGGTAACAATGTCTCAGTTGGTCCGTATAGTTATATTGGCAATGATGTTGTTATCGGTGATAACTGTATTATTGAGTCTCATGTTGTTGTTAAAGGGCCATCAACTATTGGCTCTGGCAATCATATTTTTCAGTTTGCGTCTGTGGGCGAAGCCTGCCAAGACAAAAAATACAACAACGAGCCAACCACATTAGTCATGGGTGATAACAATGTTATCCGTGAATGTGCCACTATTCACCGTGGTACAATTCAAGACCAAGGCGTTACTAAAATTGGTAGTAATAACTTATTTATGGCTTATACACACGTTGCACATGACGCGGTAATTGGCGATAACGTAATTTTTGCTAACAATGCAAGTGTGGCCGGCCATGTACATGTAGGCGACTGGGTTATCTTAGGTGGTAATTCGGGAGTTCATCAGTTTTGTAAAATTGGTGCACATGCCTTTATTGGTATGTATTCAGGTGTTAACAAAGATGTACCACCTTTTGTTACTACCATTGGTATGCCAGCAGGTCCTGCCGCTATCAATAAAGAAGGCATGAAACGTCGTGGTTTCGAAAGTGATGAAATTATGGCTGTACGACGTGCATATAAAGCGCTTTATCGTAAAAGCTTAGGTGCTGAAGAAGCGATTGAATCTCTCACAGAAGATGCTGAAAAGTACCCTGCTGTGAAATTGATGGTCGACTTTGTTAAAAGCTCAGAGCGCGGCATTGTAAGATAATTCGCGCGTTTTGCTCTAAGCATAAAAAAACCACCCTAGATGATAAATCGAAGGTGGTTTTTTATTGCCCACGGTTTAGACCTAATTCAGTTAATACTCAGCGAGCTCAAGTTAGTATGCATCTAATTTGTATAATAAAAGTCATCCTATGCGTTTACCTAAGTTAGTTGTCACTCTTTTTATTACTTCAGCTTTAGCCGCTTGTAGTAGCCAACCTATTGTTAAATCATCTACTGGAGAGGTTACTCAAGTTGGTAAAGCATCTTTTTATGCTGACAAATATCACGGGAGAACAACTGCCAACGGAGAGCGCTTTAGCCAACAAGCCGCCACAGCAGCCCATTTAGAGTTCGACTTTGGCACTAAGGTCGTTGTTACCAACCTCGCTAATAATAAATCAGTCACGGTAAGAATTAACGATAGAGGCCCGTATGTGCGAGGTCGTATTATTGATTTATCAAAGAGTATGTTTAAAAAGATAGCCGACCCTAAAGTCGGCGTTATTGATGTATCAGTAACGGTTTTAAAACCGGGTAGTTAGCGCAATATAGTCGGGATAAGTGCTACTGAGCTCTTTATGAGAGCCTTGTGCGACTACTTTACCGCCTTCTAACCATACAACATTATCCATTTGAGCAAGTAGAGCGGGATCGTGCGTAATTGTCAGCACGCTCGCGTTATTCATAACATGCATTATTGCTTGCATTACCCCTTGCTTAGATTGATTATCAAGACCCTCAGTTGGTTCATCAAGAACTAAAATAGTAGGGTTTTTAAGTAATGCTTGGGCAATGGCTATACGCCTAGATTGACCTTGCGACACGTTACGCCCGCCAGTGCCTAATCTTGTTTTTAAACCTTCTTTTAGCTCATTAAACCATGGGCTCAATTGAGCTAATGCGAGCGCTTCAATCATTTGCTCTTTAGTTGCATTTGGCGCGGCATAACGTAAGTTTTCACTTAATGTGCCATCAAAAATATGGTGCTGCTGGGCGAGTATATTTATAACATTTGCGCGTATATCATTATTTAACGAATGTAAGTCAACAACGCTATTTTGATTGTTTAGCGTTATGCTGCCTTGTTGCAAAGGCCATAAACCAGTAAGTAAATTTACAAGCGTCGTTTTACCGCTGCCGCTTCTACCTACAATCGCTACTTTTTGTTGAGGCATTAGTTCAAAACTGATATTAGTTAGCGCTGTTTGTTCACCATATTGGTAGCTAATATTGTTAAGTACTAACTTGTGATTTTGCGCGCTAAAGTTTTCATCAATGTCTACATGTTTACTTTCAATTTGCGTACTAGCTGCTTTATCTTCAAGTGTAAACAATCGCTCTGCTGCTTTTAAAACATTTGGAAGCTCTATAAACGCGTTGGGTAGTAGTAATACGCTTTCAAAGCTTGCCAGTACAAATAAACTTAACATAGCAAGTTCTACATTTACCATACTGCTTGCGTAAACCAGCGGCACAATGGTTACTATGTTAGCAAGCATGGCTAATTGAACAACCAACAAGCTTAATCCATCTGAGTTTGCCAGTGCTTTGTGGCGAATAAATAATTGCTGATTGTACTGCTCGCTTAATTCGTCGCACTTATTAAGTTGCTGCGAACGGGCTTGATAAATACTAAGCTCTCTAAGGCCTGTAAGTGTATCTGAAAGCTCAGAGCGAAGTTGCGCACTAAGTTGTGTTTCTTTATGGCTGTTTTTAGTGAGCTTTATGCTGAGTAGGGCAGGTATAACCACACCAATAAGTATAATGCCAGTAAAGCAAATAAGGGCGACGTTGCCATTATAGGCCGACATAAACAGCATGATGATTGGCACACTTAAAAGAGCGACCAGCATAGGAAGTAAAACGTTTAAATAAAATTTGTCGAGTGCGTCTACATCGTTTTGTAATCGGTTAACTAGATCAGCGCTGCGGCTCATTGCTAAATCAACATTGTTAAGCTTGCTTAACGTTGCAAATACATTGGTACGTATTTCACTTAGTAATAAAAACGTGGCGTTATGAGTAACTAGGCGTTCGCCATAGCGCGATGCTGTTCGCACAATAGCTAAAAAACGAATCGTGCCGGCAGGAGTAAAATAATTCATTTGTACGCCCGCAATACCAGCAGCGGCCATTGATGCTAAAAACCAGCCAGATATAGCCAACAGGCCCACATTAGCTAATACCGTAATCGTCGCTAAAAATGTACCCAATAGCATAGCTTTGTAATGAGGAGCACAAAGTTTTAATAAACGAATAAAATTACACATGCACCACCCCTTGTTCAGCCGTTTTTAGTAAGTCAGCAAATGCACCATTTTGCGCTGCAAGTGTTTCAAAGTGACCTTGCTCAGCTATTTTTCCATCGTGCATCATAATGATATTGCTGGCATGTTTAACGGTATTTAATCTATGGGCAATAACTAATACTAAGTTGTTTTTAGCATATTCATTAATAGCATCTTGAATAAGCAGCTCTGTTTGACTATCAAGGTGCGCAGTTGGCTCATCAAGCACTAAGACTGGTGCTTCTTTTATAAATGCGCGAGCCAGTGCAATACGTTGTTTTTGACCGCCAGAAAGCCCTTCACCTTGCTCACCTATCTGGGTGTTAAAACCATCGGGTAGGGTATTAATAAATTCAAGCACACCAGCTTGTTTTGCCGCGTGTTCAAGCTCTTGCTGCGTGGCAGTGGGTTTGGCCAATTTAATGTTGGCAGCAATGGTGTCGTAAAATAGCGTCGCTTGTTGTGGTATCCATGCAATATTATTTTGCAAGTAAGTAATATCGGTTGTACTTAAACTCTGATCATTAATAGATAGGTTGTTAATCACCTCAGGGTGAAACCCTAATAGACAATCAAACAACGTACTTTTACCTGAGCCACTACTGCCCACAACTGCAATTAAGCCTTTATTTGGCAATGTTAAATTTATATTTTTAATCCCTTCGTTACTACCAGGGTATATAAAATTAAGGTCGGTAATACTTATTGAATTAATTGTATTTAAAGTTAAATTGTTTTCAGGTGCGCTGGTAGTTACTGACGCATTTTCGTCACTTGGCAGTGGGGCATTTAAAATCGCAACCATATCGGCCGCCGCACTAATACCTTGTAAACGTGCATGGTAATGACTACCTAGTTGGCGCAGTGGTAAATAAAATTCAGGCGCTAAAAGTAGCACCACAAAGCCAGTGGCAAAATCAAGAGTGCCAAAAAATAGTCTAAAACCAATAATTACGGCAACGAGTGCCACGCTAATAGTGGCTAAAAACTCAAGTGCAAATGATGATAAAAACGCGATTTTTAAAACATCGAGTGTCGCGTGTCTAAAATCATCTGAAATTTTAGCTATTTGTTTAAGCTCGGTACATGTTGCATTAAATAGTTTTAGCTGAGTTAAACCTTGCACGCGGTCAAAAAAGTAATTGCCCAGTACAGCAAGTTGCTTCCAGCGTTTTTGGTTTAAAGCTTCGGCTTTAGAGCCTACTAAAATCATGAAAAAAGGAATAAGTGGGGCGGTTAATAAAAATATCAGCCCAGCTTTATAATCTGTCGGAAAAATAACTACCAATATTGCCAGCGGAATAAGCGCGCTGTAAGCAACACCTGGCAAGTATTTAGCATAATAGTCGTGAAGTGCTTCAACGCCATTATGCAGGGTATTTAATGTAGCGCCTTGGCCGTGTTGTTCTATATAACTAGGCCCAAGTAAGCTGAGCTTATGGAGAAGTGTTTGGCGCATAGCCGATTTTATTTTAAGCGCAGCAAATGCACTTAAGCGCTCACTTAACGCTAAAAACACCGCGCGCAATAAAATAATGCCTGCTAAGGGCCATAATAAATGAGTGACTTGGGCTAAATTATTACCTTCAAACATTACATTATGAATAGCTTGAGCCAGTAAATAAGCACCTGCAATCATCAGTAATGCGTTAAAAGTACCCAGTGCAATGCTTAACTTTAACCACACTGCAGCGGGTTTACTTTGACGCTTTAAAAAAGCGCGCAGTGATTGCTGCTGCGCGCGATCTGGCCGGGGGTTAGTCGTCATCTTTTGTGTTGTTAGCATCATTTAATAAATCGTGCATGGCTTGTTCATCATCAGCAATGCTGTTTTTATTTTGATGAAATTCGTACCACATTACATTTATTACACCTAAGGTACAGGCCAAAAGTACACCTAAAATCCAAGCGAAATACCACATTGTTTAGTCTCCTTAGTAGCTACCATGAGTGTTGTTTTCAATTTCTTCTACCGTTACTCTGCGCCACATTTTTACGTAACACCAAGTGGTGTAGGACAATATTAATGGTACAAAAATACACACTGCAACAAACATTATATTGAGCGTTTTATGGCTCGATACCGCATCCCAAATTGTTAAGCTAATATTAGGGTTGTTACTCGATGGCATAATAAATGGGAACAGAGAAACACCGGCCGTCATAATTACGCCAATTAACATTAAGCTTGTTGAAATAAGTCCAAGTGCAGGTTTATTTAATTTTGAAAACACAAGTGCACTTAATGCCATTGCAAAGGCTAAAATAGGGAAGGTCATTGTCCACGGACGAGTGCTGTAATTACTTAACCAAGCACCTTGCGCTGTAGTGACTACTTTAGCTAAAGGGTCTGCATGACTTTGTGTATCAGCCATAGATACAACTTGGTAACCCGTTAAGTTAGCCACCCAAAAACCAGCTGCAGCAAATAACACGATAAACACAATAAGAGAATAGCGACCATATTGACCCGAACGCTCTGCGACCACACTTGCTGTTCTAAGTTGTAACCACATACCCGCATGCGCAACTAACATGGTAATACTCACTAAACCTGCAAGTAATCCAAATGGGTTAAGCAAGCCAAAAAATGATCCTTGGTAGCTTACACGCATAAGGTTATCAATATTAAACGGTACGCCTAAAAATAAATTACCAAACGCAACACCAAATACTAATGCTGGAATCGCGCTGCCTGCAAGCAAGCCCCAATCCCAGTTATTGCGCCAGCGTTTTGAGTCTACTTTACTGCGGTAATCAAATCCAAGTGGTCTAAAAAACAAAGCAAAGAGTACTAGCATCATGGCAAAGTAAAAGCCCGAAAATGCAGCTGCATAAACCATAGGCCACGCCGCAAATAACGCGCCGCCTGCAGTTATAAACCATACTTGGTTACCATCCCAATGCGGGCCAATTGTGTTTATTACTGTGCGGCGCTCTGAATCTGTTTTACCAACGAGGCGGAGCAACATAGCAACGCCCATATCCATACCATCGGTAATAGCAAAACCAATAAGCAGCACACCAATGATCAACCACCAAAGCATTTTTAATGTTTCATAATCAAAAATCATGATTGCTCTCCTTCAGTTTGCTCAGCTTTGTTTGGTAATTCAAAATGGTATTTACCAGTATGTAGAGAGCTTGGTCCTTGCTTAACAAAGCGAATCATCAACCAACCTTCAACTATGGCTAAACCAGTGTAGAAAACAATAAACCCAGTTAAGCTAATTAAAATATCGTTTACTGTCAGTGACGACGTCGCTAAAAAGGTCGGCAGTATTTCAGATATAGCCCAAGGTTGACGGCCATACTCAGCAACTATCCAGCCAAATTCAATAGCTATCCAAGGTAGTGGAATGCTCAATACTGCAGCCCATAACAACCAGCGCTTTTGCTCAATAACGCGATGTGCGTTGTAGTAAAATGCCAATATAAATACACCCAGCATGGCTACACCACAGGCAACCATAATCCTAAATGACCAGAACATAGGGCCTACTTTAGGGAATGAGTCTTTAACGGCTTTTTGAATGTGCTCTTCGGTAGCATCTACAACATCAGGTGTGTAGCGCTTAAGTAACAAGCCATAGCCTAAATCGTCTTTGATAGAATTAAACTTGGCAATATTTTCTGGTGTATCTTCGCCGTTTCTGAGCTTTGTAAGGTATTCATAAGCAATCATACCGTTGCGAATACGTACTTCGTGTTGTTTTTCTAGGTCGATAATACCGGTTACTTGCTCATCAAGTGAACGCGTAGCAATTAATCCCAGTGCATAAGGTATTTTAACCGCAGCATGTGTTACTTGCTCTTCTGAATCAGGAAAACCAAATGCGGTAAACGCAGCCGGAGCTTCTTCGGTGTGCCACTCAGCTTCAATTGTTGCAAGTTTTACTTTTTGAACTTCACCTACCTCGTAGCCTGATTCGTCACCGAGTAAAATTACACATAAAATTGACGCTAAACCAAAGCCCGATGCGACTGAAAAAGAGCGTTTAGCAAACGCTAAATCACGGCCTTTTAATATGTACCAACTGCTTATGCCCAGTACAAACATAGATGCAGCTACATAGCCTGCCGATACAGTATGAATAAACTTAACTTGTGCTACAGGGTTAAATACAAGCTCTGCAAAGCTTGTCATTTCCATGCGCATGGTTTGATAGTTAAATTCAGCACCTACTGGGTTTTGCATCCAGCCGTTGGCAATTAAAATCCACAGCGCCGACATATTGGTACCAATGGCCATTAAAAAGGTTGCACCTAAATGTTGGCGTTTAGAGAGTCTATCCCAGCCTAAAAAGAACATACCTACAAAAGTCGATTCTAAAAAGAATGCCATTAAACCTTCAATAGCAAGGGGAGCCCCAAAAACATCACCCACGTAATGCGAGTAATAAGACCAGTTAGTACCAAACTCAAACTCCATGGTAAGGCCTGTCGCCACACCAATTGCAAAGTTAATACCAAACAATTTTCCCCAAAACTTAGTCATATCACGATAAATTTCGCGACCGGTCATAACATAAACCGATTCCATAATAACTAAAATCCAGGTCATACCTATCGTTAACGGTACGAATAAGAAATGAAAGAGAGCGGTAACAGCAAACTGTAATCGCGATAGATCCACAAAGGTTTCATCTATCATTATTGGCTCCTTGAGAGTGACGGATTAACAGGGCAACATTTTATTGGCAAAGTTAAAATTTAATGAACTTTCAGTAATTACTGAAAGTTTGTAATAGTATTTACGTTTGTGCAATCTTTGTCAACATACATATTAGTAAAGCGTAATATATATTTCCTATGCTACATCAGTATTAAAAACAAACAACATAAAGCCTTAACTTAGGTAATAAAAAACCAGTTATTTAAAGCGTTTAACCAAACAGTAAAACACGGTAAACTAACAAGCATGAACGCCTGGTTTACTTGTGAAATAAAATCAAATGAATAAAGATAAAAAACAACTACGTATTGGTATTGTGGCAGGTGAACTGTCGGGCGATATTTTAGGTGAAGGCTTAATTAAAGCCCTTAAAAAACACTTTCCGGACGCTATTTTTGAAGGAATAGCAGGACCTAAAATGCAAGCGCAGGGCTGTAAAACACTTTACGACATGGATGAGCTTTCGGTTATGGGGCTTGTTGAGGTGCTAGGGCGTTTACCACGTTTGCTTAAAATACGTAAACAACTCGTGCAGCATTTTGTAGATAACCCACCTGATGTATTTATAGGTATTGATGCACCGGATTTTAACTTACGTGTAGAAAAGCCACTTAAAGATGCGGGTATTAAAACCGTACAGTATGTAAGTCCGTCTGTTTGGGCGTGGCGCGAAAAGCGCATTCATACAATAAGTGCAGCCACTAACTTAGTGTTAGCATTATTACCATTTGAAAAAGAGTTCTACGATAAGCACCAAGTGCCATGTACATTTGTGGGGCATACCTTGGCAAACGACATAGCACTTGAGCACGACGATACTAAAGCACGAGAAGAACTCGGCTTAAGCCTTGATGACAAAGTACTGGCGCTGCTACCTGGTAGTCGAGGCTCTGAAGTTGGTTTGCTAAGCGAGACTTACATTAAAACAGCTGCTGAGCTGCAAGCTAAAAACCCCAATCTTAAAATTGTGGTGCCGTTGGTTAACGAAAAACGCAAAGCGCAGTTTAGTGATATATTAAACGCTACCGCACCAAACCTTAATGTTAACCTGCTTGATGGGCAATCAAAATTAGCGATGCAAGCTGCTGATGCTATTTTATTAGCCTCGGGCACAGCAACACTTGAAGGTATGCTTTATAAAAAACCAATGGTTGTGGGCTATAAAATAAAGCCTTTGAGCTATTGGATTTTTAAAACTTTATTTACGTTTAATATTAAGTACTTTTCGCTGCCTAATTTATTAGCCGACGAAGAGCTAGTGCCTGAGTTTTTACAAACCGAGTGTAATGTGACTAACTTAACAAACGCACTTACCCCTATGCTCAACACAGATAACAAAGAGCTAAAAGCACGCTTTTTAGCTATTCACGAAAAAATCAGATTAAATGCCAGTGAACAAGCAGCCAATGCTGTGGCGGAGTTAATAAATGCAGATTGATAGACCCAATGTATCCTTAATTGCTGGTGTAGATGAAGTAGGGCGCGGCCCACTTGTTGGTGATGTAGTTACTGCCGCCGTCATTTTAGATCTCACTAAACCAATAGCAGGCTTAGCAGATTCTAAAAAATTAACGGATAAAAAACGCCAAGCACTTGCAGTTGAAATAAAAGAAAAAGCATTGTGCTACGCGTATGGACGCTGCAGTCCAACAGAAATTGATGAGTTAAATATTCTGCACGCAACGATGCTTGCCATGACTCGCGCAGTAGAAGCATTAAGCACACAACCTGAATTTGTATTTATAGATGGTAATCGATTGCCAAAACTCACTATGCCAGCACAAGCTGTTGTTAAAGGTGATAGCTTAGTGGCCGAAATTTCAGCGGCGTCTATTTTAGCTAAAGTAGCACGCGATGACGAAATGCTTGAACTTGATAAACTCCACCCAGAATATGGTTTTGCAGGGCACAAAGGGTATCCCACTAAAGCGCATTTTGCAGCGCTTGAACAGTACGGTGCAATTGACGAGCATCGTAAAAGCTTTAAACCTGTGCAGCGCGTTTTGGCGCAAGCCAATGGTGAGGGCTAAGCATGGCTGCTCCTGATTTTGTTCATTTAAGAGTTCATTCAGACTTTTCGATGGTTGATGGCCTTGCTAAAACAAAGCCAATAGTCGCAAAAGCGCAAGAGCTGCAAATGCCAGCCATTGCAATTACTGATCAAATGAACTTTTGTGGTTTAGTGCGTTTTTATGGCGCCACGCATAATGCGGGTATTAAACCTATAGTGGGTGCTGACTTTTGGGTTCGTAGCCCAGAGTTTCCTGATGAGCCAAGCCGCTTAACTATATTAGCCAAAGACAACGACGGCTATAAAAATATTACCTTGCTGATATCTAAAGCTTATCAGCGTGGGCATGTATTTCATCGCCCTGTGATTGACCGCGAGTGGTTAGTTGAGCTAAAAGCAGGCTTAATTATTCTCTCAGGCGCTAAAGACGGTGACTTAGGTAAAGCATTATTAAAAAATAATTCGACTGTAATTGAATCGGTTGTTAGTTTTTATAAGCAGCATTTTAGCGATAACTACTACCTAGAGCTTGTTCGCACCAATCGACCGCTTGAAGAAGATTACTTGCACATGGCGGTAGAGCTTGCTGCTAAAGAGCAAATACCGGTTGTAGCCACCAACGAAGTGGTGTTTTTAAAGCCAGAAAACTTTGAAGCGCACGAAATTCGTGTTGCTATTTTTGACGGTTACACGCTCGATGATAAGCGCCGCCCTAAACGGTTCTCTGAAGAACAATATCTAAAAACACCTGAGCAAATGGCTGAGTTGTTTAGCGATATTCCAGAAGCCCTACAAAATACCGTAGAAATCGCTAAGCGTTGTAATGTAACTGTGCAATTAGGTACTTACTTTTTACCTGATTACCCAACCGGCTCGCTTAAAATTGAAGACTTTTTAGTTAAAGTGTCACAAGACGGCCTTGAAGAACGACTACAGTTTTTATTCCCCGACGAAGAAGATAGAAAAGTAAAACGTGTTGAATACGATGAGCGTCTTGCAATTGAGCTCGGTGTAATCAACCAAATGGGATTCCCAGGTTACTTCTTAATCGTAATGGAGTTTATTCAGTGGAGTAAAGATAATAATATTCCAGTTGGACCTGGTCGTGGTTCAGGTGCGGGTTCGTTAGTTGCGTACGCGCTTAAAATTACCGACCTTGATCCACTTGAGTTTGACTTACTCTTTGAGCGATTCTTAAACCCTGAACGTGTATCAATGCCCGATTTCGACGTCGATTTTTGTATGGATAGACGAGACGAAGTAATTGATCACGTGTCGGCTTTGTATGGTCGGGATGCGGTTTCGCAAATTATTACCTTTGGTACCATGGCTGCAAAAGCGGTAATACGCGATGTAGGGCGAGTGCTTGGCCATCCTTACGGGTTTGTTGATCGAATTTCAAAATTGATTCCGGGTGACCCCGGTATGACACTTGCCAAAGCGTTTGATGTAGAACCGCGCTTGCAAGAAGCCTACGATGGCGACAATGAGGTAAAAGACTTAATCGACATGTGTCGCATCCTTGAAGGGTGTACACGTAATGCCGGTAAACATGCGGGTGGCGTAGTAATATCGCCAACCACTATTACCGATTTCGCTGCACTTTATTGCGATGACGAAGGTAAGTTTCCTGTAACACAGTTTGATAAAAACGATGTAGAAACAGCCGGCTTAGTTAAGTTCGATTTCTTGGGTTTACGTACACTGACTATATTGCAGTGGGCGGTCGATATGACCAATGTGCGCATGAAACGCCAAGGTAAAGACCCCGTTGATATAAACACCATTCCACTGGATGATAAAAAAAGTATTGAGTTGTTACTTCGCGCCGAAACGACCGCTGTATTCCAGCTAGAGTCGCGTGGTATGAAAGACTTAGTACGCCGCCTTAAGCCCGACTGCTTTGAAGATATGATTGCACTTGTGGCCTTGTTCCGACCAGGTCCACTGCAATCAGGCATGGTAGATAACTTTATTGACCGAAAACTGGGCCGAGAAGAAATCTCATACCCAGATGCGCAGTATCAGCACGAAAGCTTAAAACCAATACTTGATCCAACCTACGGCATTATTTTGTATCAAGAACAAGTAATGCAAATTGCGCAAGTACTAGCAGGTTACACGCTAGGTGGCGCCGACATGCTGCGTCGTGCAATGGGTAAGAAAAAACCCGAAGAAATGGCAAAGCAGCGTTCAACATTTGAAGATGGCGCAAGAAATAACGGCATTGACGGCGAGCTTGCGATAAAAATCTTCGACTTGGTAGAAAAGTTCGCAGGTTACGGTTTTAACAAATCTCACTCAGCAGCTTACGCACTCGTATCGTATCAAACATTGTGGATGAAAACGCACCATCCTGCAGAGTTTATGGCTGCGGTAATGTCGGCCGATATGGATAACACCGACAAAATAGTTATTTTGGTGGATGAATGTGAAAACATGAAGCTCACCTTATTACCACCAGACGTAAATGCAGGTGAGTTTAAGTTTACAGTAAACCTTGAAGGTGAAATTGTTTACGGCATTGGCGCGATAAAAGGCGTGGGTGAAGCACCGGTTGATGCAATCCTAGAAGCGCGTGCAAAAGGCGGCCCATTTAAAGATTTATTTGATTTTTGTGCCCGTGTTGATTTAAAACGCTTAAATAAACGTGTTACCGAAAAATTAATTTACGCGGGTGCTTTGGATCAATTAGGACCAGAGAAAACCCAATCTGGGCGTGCTACATTACTAGCTAGTTTAAAAGATGCTATGCGTGCGGCCGATCAACACAACAAAGCTGAGCAATTAGGACAAAGTGACTTATTTGGTTTATTAGCCACTGAGCCTGATGAAGTTGAACAAGCTTTTATTAAAGCCACAGGGCTTACTGATAACGAGTGGTTAGATGGCGAAAAAGAGACGCTAGGCCTTTATTTAACTGGGCATCCAATAAATCAGTACCGCCGTGAGCTTAGGCATTACACTAGCGGAAAAATAGTTGATTTACAGCCAACTAATCGTGATGTGTTTGCAACGGCAGCTGGTTTAGTTATTGCTTCTAGAGTATTAATTAATAAAAAAGGAAATCGTTGGGCCTTAGTAACTTTAGATGACAAGAGTGCACGGATTGATGTACGCTTGTATTCAGACGAGTTTGAAAAGTACCAAGATATGCTCCAAGTTAACAATATCTTGGTAATATCTGGACAGGTCAGCTTTGATAACTTCTCCGGTGGTATTACAATGACCGCCAGAGAAATAAACACCATTGCTCAAGCGCGTGAAAAGCGTATTAAAGCGATTAAAATGACGCTGAACATGGTGCAAATCGAGGCAGGTTTCTTCGATAAATTACAAAAAGTACTCGAACCCTATAAAATGGGAACGTGTCCGATCAAGGTTTATTACCAACGTCCAGATGCGTTGGCGCAATTAACTCTTGGGATCGAATGGTGTGTTACGCCAAGTGACGACTTAATCCATAAGTTATCACTAATGGCTGCGCAAGATGTAGAACTAGAATTTAACTAATTAGGTAGTTTAGAGCATGAGCCTCAATTATCTTGATTTTGAGCTTCCAATTGCAGAATTAGAAGCAAAAATTGAAGAATTACAAAGTATCAGCCGCGCTGGCGAATTAGACCTTGAGTTAGAAGAGGAAGTCAGCAAATTAAAAGAAAAAAGTGCCAAACAAAAACAGGAGATTTTTTCTAATTTAGGCGCTTGGCAAGTATCACAGTTAGCACGTCATCCGTTGCGTCCTTACACTCGAGATTATATCGAGCGCATTTTCACGGAATTTGACGAGTTTGCTGGCGATCGTACTTTTGCTAACGATCCAGCTATTTTAGGTGGCATTGCGCGTTTAGATGGTGAACCGGTAATGGTTATTGGCCAACAAAAAGGTCGTGATACTGCTGAAAAAATTAAACGCAACTTTGGTATGCCAAAGCCAGAAGGTTACCGTAAAGCATTACGCTTAATGGAAATGGCTGAGCGTTTTAAAATGCCAATCATGACCTTTATTGACACACCAGGTGCATACCCAGGTGTTGGCGCTGAAGAACGTGGTCAATCTGAAGCAATCGCACGTAACTTAAAAGTAATGGCGTCACTTAAAGTGCCGACAATATGTACGGTTATTGGTGAAGGCGGTTCAGGTGGTGCATTAGCAATTGGTGTTGGCGACAGAGTTAACATGTTGCAATACAGCACTTATTCTGTAATTTCGCCTGAAGGTTGTGCGTCTATTCTTTGGAAAAGCGCTGACAAAGCACCGCTTGCAGCAGAAGCAATGGGTGTAACCGCAGAGCGCGTTAAAGAGCTAGACTTAATCAACAACTTAGTTGATGAGCCTCTAGGTGGTGCACATCGTAATTACGATGCTATGGCACGTAACTTAAAAGTACGCCTTAAGCGTGACCTAGCAGACTTGCAAGCGCTTACGCTTGAAGAAATGCTTGATCAACGTTACAAACGTTTAATGTCGTTTGGTTATTGCTAAACACATTAATTGTTAAAAAAAGCCGCTTATGCGGCTTTTTTGCTTTAAAATGTTCAGAGTTTTTATATAAAAGTGCGGCCATATGCATACAACAGCAATTTATCAGCAATTAAAAAAATCACTAAATAGCTATATTGAGCAAGGTAACACTGTTTTTACAGTGGCGCTTTCTGGTGGTGTTGATTCTGTGGTGTTGCTGCATTTAATGCGTACTTTAAGAGCCGATAACCCTGCAATTGATGTATCGGCTATTTATGTTCACCATGGCTTGAGCCAGTATGCCGATGACTGGCAACGCTTTTGCAAAAACGTATGTATTGAGCTTGATGTGCCTTTTAAAGCCGCAAAAGTTGTAATTGAGCAGCAGTCGCGTACGAGCCTTGAAGCCCAAGCTCGCGATGCACGTTACAAAGCACTTGATGAGCTAAGCCCACAAGGCAGCATTGTTTTATTGGGCCAACATTTAAACGACCAAGTAGAAACGTTTTTACTGCGCTTAAAGCGTGGCTCGGGTTTAAAAGGGCTTGGCGCCATGCACCAAGCGCGTTTGCTGCAAAGTGGCCGTGTATGTTTTAGGCCATTGTTAAACGTAAAGCGAAGCGATATAGAAGCGTTTGCAGCGCGCTTTAGTATTAACCACATAACTGATGACTCAAATACAGATGAAAGTTTTGACCGTAACTTTTTACGCTCAAAAATAGTACCTGTGTTAGCCGAGCGCTTTACTGGGTTTGAACAATGTACAGCACGAAGTATTGAGCTACTACAACAACAGCAAACATTACTTGATGAATATACTCAGCTTGATTTAAATAAGTGTATTAACGAGCACCAAGCACTGTGCATTAGCCAAATAAACGAATACAGCTCAGCGCGTATTGCAAATATAGTACGTGCGTGGCTTACATTATTTACACAAGTCATGCCATCGCAAAAGCAGCTTGAGCAAATTATTAATCAAGCAATGTGCGCAAAAAACGACGCACAAATGCGTATTGATTTGCTCGATGGGCAAATACGTCGTCATCAAGGTTATTTGTATTTTGTAACACCAAATGAAGTATTAACAGATATTGAGCTAAATCATTCACAGCTAAAACTTGCAGACGGGCGCTTATTAATTAAAAGCATTGGTTTTGGAGTAAGACCTCCACACTCAAATGAGCAAGTAATAGTGCGCTTTAATTGCAATAGCGCACGTATTAAACCACTTAAAAAGCCTGGAAGTAATACAGTTAAGCATTGGTTTAAAGATGCAAAAATAGCGCCGTGGCTACGCGCCAGTGTGCCACTTATTTTTTATAATGATGAATTAGTTCAAGTGGTTGGTTGTTTTATAAGCGCTAAGCATGTTGATGAAAATGGTATTTTTTGGGAGTGTAAATAAATGAGTAAACAGCCGCATGTTGGCTTATCGTTAGTAACAAAAGCGCCAATGGGTATGCTAATAACAGCGCTTATTGCTGTTATCGCTAATGTTTTACTTGAGTTAAATATAGTCACGTTAGGTTATGCAGTCGCTGGTGGGATTGCATCTGCAGTACTTTTATTAGCTTATTGGTTAGGTAAAGGTGGATTATTTTTTATTTCAGGCGTGAGCCTGCCACTGCTTTTAGTATTATTTACACCGCTTGCTACTATTACTGCATTACTTAATTTAATTAGCGGATTCTTTTTTGGATTCTGTGCTGCGTTGTTTATTTATAAATTGGTAAGTGCAAAGCCTAGCGGGGGAAGCTAGGCTTTTTTATTTAATGCAGTTAAGTAAAGGCTAGTATGCTTTTGCGCAGTTTCTACCTGATGCCTTTGC
The DNA here is from genome assembly GCF_014163935.1 of Pseudoalteromonas sp. SR41-7. Taxonomy (NCBI): domain Bacteria; kingdom Pseudomonadati; phylum Pseudomonadota; class Gammaproteobacteria; order Alteromonadales; family Pseudoalteromonadaceae; genus Pseudoalteromonas; species Pseudoalteromonas sp. SR41-7. Next base: position 49,929 of record NZ_JACJEF010000011.1, read on the forward strand.
TTTGTATAAACCTTTATCGGCTCGAGCAAATATCTCAGTTTCGCAATCTTGGCTGTTAGCTAAAGTAAAACCAATACTAGTTGTTACTTTGTATTTAGACATTAATGGCGATTTTCTTACTAAGCACATTATACGCTCAGCAATCACTTTATTAGTTGTAAACTCAGGGTCTTCAATAAGTAAAGCAAACTCATCACCACCAAATCTAAATACCGAATCAGTGCCGCGTATACTACTACACAGTACTTTTGAAAATTCTTTAAGTGTATCGTCACCAATTTTATGGCCGAAGTTGTCATTAACTTGTTTAAAGTTATCTAAATCAAGCAACATTAAACTAAATGGACGTTGATAACGGCGACAGTTTTCAAGCTTTTGAAGTAAAAAGTCATTAAATTGACTACGATTATTTAAACCAGTTAACGCATCCTTTGTGGCAAGCTTTAGTACGCGGCTATACATCATCGCATTACGAAGTGGATAAACCAGCGCAGTATGTAATGTATGTAATTTTTTCTCAATGGCGTGACCAAGCGGGAATTTACTAAAATAAATTAGCTGCCCTAAGTGGTCTTTATTAATCGCTAAATCAAAAATATAGGGTGTACTATTTGTATCACTTTGTGATGTTTGAGCAGTACCTAAAGTTGATTGAAACTGCAATCCAGAAAAATTGAGCAATTGTTTTGCAAATTTAGCGTAAATAGCCAGAACATCCTCGATCACTAAGCTTGTTTGTAGCTCTGCGACGAGTTCATGCGTTTCAGTTATTTCATTTGTAGGTGATTGTTCAGCCGAAAACGGCAAAAAATCACCGCGACCAGACACACGCTGCGTCAAAATATGGACGTTTTCCATTAAATTCTCCCCCGAGGGTGTTACTTTGCAATAACCAAGCTATTTTTGTGCCATATTTTAAAATTGCATGAAAAACATATGGTTGTTATATTTACTTACAAGCTACTAGTTTAATTTAAACGCGAGGCTGCATTTGCAAAGTATTAATGCTCAAATTTTTGGCTTATTAGTCGCGGCAGTTCTTTTTGTGTGGTTTTTTAAGCGCATTGGCTTGCCGCCTATTTTAGCGTACCTAGCAACGGGGGTTTTAGCCGGTAGTCATGGTATTGGCTGGCTTGCACAATCTCACGAAATAGAGTTTGTAGCTGAACTGGGTATTGTGTTTTTGTTATTTAGTTTAGGGCTAGAATTTTCTATTTCTCGGCTAATGGCAATGCGCAACCTAGTATTTGGTTTGGGCTCATTACAAGTAGGTATAACCAGTTTACTCTTCATTATTATTCTATATTGCTTAAACTTTTCATTACTCACCAGTTTTACCATCGGCACAATTATGGCGCTTTCTTCAACCGCTGTAGTAGTTAAGCTATTAAAAGAAACGGGTGAGCTTAATCAGCGCCGTGGGCAATTAGCCGTTGGTGTTCTACTTTTTCAAGATATTGCTGTTGTTCCTTTATTAATAATACTTCCTTTATTTGCATCAAGTGACTCTCAAAGTATTGGCTGGGCTTTAGCGTTTGCCCTAAGTAAAGGCGCATTTGTATGTGTGCTTCTTTGGGCAATTGGTAAATGGGTATTGCCTATTGTGTTTAAAGAAATAGCGCAAGTACGAACCGATGAGTTATTTGTACTTACCACCATATTAGTCGCGTTGTTTGCAGGCTTTTTAACGTATATGTTTGGCTTGTCTATGGCGCTAGGTGCTTTTTTAGCCGGAATGATGTTAGGTGAGAGCCATTACAGGCATCAGTTAGAGGCCGATATACGCCCATTTCGCGATATTTTAATGGGGCTATTTTTTGTTACTGTAGGTATGCAGCTAGATATTTTATTTGTACTAGGACATATCGTAATAATTATTGGCGCCTTGCTGGGTTTACTGGTATTAAAAATTGCAGTGGTAGCCTTTAGCGCGCGGCTAATGCATGAGCGAAACCAAGATTCACTCGCCTGTGGCATTATGCTGTGGCAAATGGGGGAGTTTGGCTTTGTACTTATTGCACTCGCTGGCCAGCATCAATTATTAAATTCAGAGCAAGCTTCATTTTTAATTGCCCTTGGTGTGCTTTCAATGGCATTTACCCCATTTTTGATTGATAAAACGCCATTTATTTTAAAGCGTTTAGGCATACTCGATCGCCCAAGTTTGGCGCTCGAGAGTGAGCCACAAAGTAGTACGCTTTATAGCGACCATGTTGTTATTTGTGGTTTTTCGCGAGTTGGGCAAACTATAGCGCGTTTTTTAAAGCCCGAAGCAATTGACTATGTTGCGATTGAAAGTAACCCAATTTTAGTACAAGAAGGCAAAGCGGCAGGTGAGCCTGTCATATTTGGCTATGTTAAACAAAAAGATATTTTAAAGTGCGCAGGAGTAGAGCGAGCTCGCTTGGTTATTATTACTTTTACAGAGTTTGATCACGCACAGGTTGTTATTGATGCCATAAAGCAAATAGCACCCAATGTTAAAATACTCATTCGTACCCGTGACGATAGCCAGCTAGATTATTTAAAAGAGCTAGGTGTAACCGAAGTAGTACCTGAGTCGTTAGAGGCAAGCTTAATGCTCGTGTCGCATGTGTTGTCTATGTCGGGCGTACCGATGACGCGTATTGTGCGAAGAGTAAGTAAAGAGCGTCGTAATCGTTATCCGTTAATGCAAAGCTTTTATGCAGGCTATTTTAAAGATAACGAAGATTCATCAAGTGACCGGTTAGAGTACTTACATGTGGTTGCTCTGCCTGATAAAGCTTATGCAGTTAATAAAACAATCGAAAATCTAAATTTAGAAAAGCGTCGGGTACTGGTAAAAGCACTGCGCAGAGAAGGGGCCGAAATAGACACGCCATCAGTACAAACAACCTTATTGGCTAATGACGTTTTAGTGTTACAAGGTAAACCAAGGCGTGTTGAGAGGGTAGAGCACTACCTGCTCGACGGCATAGAATAACGTTTCTGTTAGGGCTTAATCTAGTTCTAAAAACTTGCGTATCTCCGGTAATTTTTTCATACCGTCTTCATAACCAATTTGCATTAAATGCTGGGTGTAGCGTTTTTCAAACAATAGATAACTGGTTAAGCTCGATTGCGAATGTTTTTTAACACCTATGGTACGTAGCAATACTTTAATAGCCCAAGGCATATCGTCGTAATACTGCGCTGCAATAGCATTAAAGTTTTGCGAAGGGTTAATTACAAAGGTATCTATTTGTTTAAGTTCTTGATGTTTGTCACGAGCGGGTAATAGCCCTAATGTGCGGTTAACACGAGCCAAACGCTCTAAATCCGATTGCATAGTGTCGGTAAATACACTGTCGAGTAAATGCCCCGCAACAGCAGAGAGTCCAGGATAATGTGGCGAATAACCCGGCGGGTGTAATTCTTTAGGTTGGTCTACCCCAATAATAAATATTTTTTCAGCGCCTAAATGAATCGACGGACTCAGCGGAGAAAGTTGATGTATAGAGCCATCACCAAAGTAATGGTTATAAATATTTACACTTGGAAACACCATAGGAATGGCACTTGATGCCATTAAGTGCTCAACATTAATACGAGTTGCGCGGCCTTCGCGTTTAGCACGTTGCCACGATGTTTGCGTATTAGATTGAAAAAATGCAACCGAGTCACCCGTTGTATAACTTGAGGCTGTAATAGACAGCGCATCTAAATAATTACGGTGTAAATTGCGCTCAATGCGGTGTAAATCTAAAATCTCGTTTAATAAACTACGCAGAGGGCGGTTATTTAGTAAGCTCGCTGGTGGGTGGTTAATATGCTCTGACTGAAAGCTCGTTAAGATATTGCGAGCAATATGACCAAACACGCTTAAAAAGTCACTTTTATAGACCATAGAGGTTGAAAAGTTTTTCCAAACTGATTCGAGCTTTCGTACAGCCAAATGCGCACAAGAAGCGTAACATGCCAATGCAGCTGAGTTAATAGCGCCAGCGGAGGTGCCATTTATTACTCTAAATGGCAATGGAGCAGTACGAGGCATACTATGAGCTAGCGCTTTTAGCACACCGACTTGATAAGCAGCTCGTGCGCCACCACCTGTAAGTAATAAGGCAGTTTTAGGTTTTTGTGGATCAACTTGCTTGATTTTCATATTGGTGGTTAAACTGTTCTACGTCTTTACTTTATTTATTAACTGTAAGTCTTTAAGCTAGAAGAATCAAAGGATAACTGCCCTAATACTTATTACATTATTTAATCACCCAATTTAGTAGGTAACTTACTTTGCTATAATTGTCGTATTATAAAATGTCATAGTATTTGTGTAAGAATGAATTTAATCCACTTAGCGTACTCTAAGTGATATCGCATTTTAATTTTTATGGAGTTCGTATGTCAGATAAACCAGAAGCATCAGATGTTCAAAAACGTCCACCTAATAACAATATTCTTTTCGCCGTTATTATTTTAATAGTCGTAGCATGTGCGGCCGCCTTCGTATTGCTCACACCAAGTGACGAGCAAGAAACACGCACTGAGGTAGAGCCCGTAGTTAAAGAGCAACCTTTGATGGAGCTTAAACCCGAGAACGACCCAGTGGTAGACGCGCCATCTGTAATGCCAGAAAAACCAGCCGAGCTTGAAGTACCAGCACAAAGCCCGAGTGAGCCGGAGCCTGAAGTGGAGCCACTACCAACACTTAACGAAAGTGATGCAGTTGTAGTTGCTAAAATGGATGAGTACCTAAGCGACTCAGTAATGAGCCTAATGGTAACCGATGATGTAATTCGCCGTGGTGTTGTATTTGTAGATAACCTAGCTAAAGGTAAGGTAGCTAAAAAGCACACACCTGTTGTACAGCCAGAAGAGAAATTTAGCGTTAATGAAGGGGATATCCTCACAATTAACCCTAACAGCTACGAGCGTTATACCCCGTATGTGAAAATATTTACCAGTATGAGTGCAGCGCAAGCCGTTCGTATGTACGAAGAGTACAAGCCACTTATTAATAATGCATACAGTGAAATTGGTTATGGCGATGATGAGTTTAATCAAACGCTGGAAGATGCTATCGATTTATTACTCGATACGCCAGAACCTGAAGGTGACTTGCCGTTACTACGTGACTCGGTTACTTATCAGTATGCATTTTCTGAATGGGAGCAACTTCCTGCTGCACAAAAACAACTTTTACGCATGGGCCCAGAAAACATGAAAAAAGTAAAAGCAGCACTTCGCAATATAAAAGCGCAGTTAGAGAGCAATTAATACGCACTAAAACAGCTAAATATGCCGCGATTGTATATGAAGTATGCAATCGCACTTTCTTTTTTGATTATCCCTTGAATAACACAGTAAAAGTAGAGATAATCCCTCCCGCGCCAACCAAGGCCCTCAATGGTAGTCTTATTGGTCCTCTCGCAACACTAGCAGGCGAACCTGGTCAGGCCCGGAAGGGAGCAGCCACAGTTTGTGACGTGTGTGCCGAGATGTGGCTGGTAAGACTGCCACCCAAATTCCTCATTTGGGTGTTGTTTGAAGTATAAGTTGACATATTTGTACTAAAAGATGGCATAGTCTAGTATTTAACCAAATGGTTAGATGGTTGACTCACATGTACAGAAGAAAACTAAAACACTCCCGTGTTAAAAACCTCCATAAATTTGCTAGTCAAAAAAATAAATCTACCTGTTTAGTTGAATCCTCTTTAAAGTTTGATGCGTGTTTCCATTTTGAATTTTCAACATCAATAGTCGCATTTGAAGCACAACCATTAGGTTACGAATATGAGTTCGATAACCGTACTTGCCGTTACACACCCGACTTTTTACTTACCCACACAGACGGCACGCAAAAATTTATCGAAGTAAAACCACAAAGCAAAATTGCTGACGAAGACTTTCGTGCACGTTTTATTGAAAAGCAATCTATCCTAAGCAAGGTGGACGAGATTTAATACTGGTTACTGATCTAGCTCTGTAGTTTACGACACTAAAGGACGCGTAAGCCAATTTAATCATACGGGTATCAATAACGCTAATTTCGCTTATAACTACGCAAATCAACTGAAATCGAAAACCGTTAGTAATAATAATTACCAGATTCAAATTCCAACTATTGGTGAGCGAGATTACTCCACAAACGATTTAAACCAATACACGAGTGTTGGTGGTAAAAGTTTAACCTATGATAATAACGGCAACTTAAAAAGTTATGATGGTTGGAGCTATAACTATAATGCGCATAACCGATTAACGTCTTCGTCTAAGTCAGGTACCAGCTTAGCATTTGGCTATGATGCAACGGGGCGTTTAAATTACACTACTTTAAATAGAGTCAAAACAACCTTTTTATACGATGCAAACGAACTGGTTGCGGAATACAACAGCAGCGGTAGTCTATTACGTCGCTATGTTCATGGTATAGGCGAAGATGACCCGCTAGTGTGGTACGAAGGCAGTGGTACAGGCAACAAGCGCTATTTACACGCAGATGAACGCGGTTCAATTATTAGTGAAACGAATGGCTCAGGTTCAATTGTCGTTACGCATAAATACGGTCCATTTGGAGAGCCGATTAATACCAGCTCATCGCGTTTCCGTTACACAGGGCAAATCTTAATCCCAGGTACTAAGCTTTATCACTACAAAGCACGGGTTTACCACCCTGAATTAGGGCGTTTTATGCAGACTGATCCCATTGGATATAAAGATGGGATGAATATGTATGCGTATGTAGGTAATGATCCATTAAATAAAAATGACCCAACGGGTAAATTTGCTAACTTTGCTATTAAGTTTATAGCTGATGTCGCTCTCGGAGCTGCATTAAACTACGCCGAAACAGGGTCGTTGAATTTAGGAAGCGCGGTTACTGACGCAGCTGTAGGGATTGTAAACCCGGCTAAAACATTACAAAAAGCGAAGCGTTTAGCTAAAGTTATTAAGGCAAACTCAAAAGGTGATTCTAAAGCTGCTATTAAACCTGGAGGTTGTAGCTTCACGCCCGATACTTTGATTTCAACTATTAATGGTTACAAGACAATTATTGAAGTCAAAAAAGGTGATATTGTCTTGTCCAAAAATGATGAAACAGGTGAAATTTCATGGAGAGAAGTCACTGATACTTTTAAGGACTGGCATGAAGAAACTATTACATTTACAGTTGTAGATGAAAACGGCTTGGAAGAATTCATAACCACTACTGCCGAGCATCCATTTTATGTTGATAATATTGGTTGGTTAGAGGCTAAAAATATAACTGAAGGTACAGTCATTTCTGGCCCTAAAGAAGAAAATGACATAAGTATTATTCAAATTGAAATTAATCAAGAGCCACGGTATGCGTACAACTTTTCAGTGGATACTGACCACACATATTTTGTTGGTAAAACAAATATGTGGGTGCATAATGTTTGTCCGTTGGGTCATCATGGTAATTCACGGAAGAATTCAGATCCTCAGCATAACTACGATATCATTGGCCCTGATGGAAGTGTCCGAAAAACAGGTGTAGGAACAGGAATGGCCGAAGATGGTGTCTCAAAGCGTGCGGAGTCACAATTACGTGAAGGAGATACATACGTAGTAAGAGATAGACATCCAGGTGGAATTGAGGGTAACAGGGGGAAAGCTCTTGATAGAGAACAAGAACTAACAAATGAACACGCAGCTAATGGAGAAAAAATGGACTATCATCAACGACCAAAAGCTAAGGGGCTGTAGATTTATGCCAAAGTTAAGTCAAATAGAACTTTATCTTGACGGTAATTATTCGCAAGAAGATAAAAAGATATTTCTTTTTAAGTCTCGCTGCTTGTGTAATTTCTGGGAAAGGGAAGTGAGCAAACTTAAGTTTACCTCTAAATTTTCACGAATTAATGTTTATGTGACTGATGGCAGTACAGAGGCGCGGGTACAGGCAATGAAGGTTGTGCCTTTCCTCGAAGTTGTAGTTAATTACCCAATAGATAAAATAAGTCATTTAGAGGATATTCAACTACAACAGCATTACATGAAAATATTAGAAAAAGCTTTGTCGGCTGCTGTATCCGCTATGCCAATACCTCTTGAACAAAGCTTGGATATATTGAGACGGTTCGAAGCAAGCAATTTTGAGAATGAATGGGTTCAATCTGAGAGAGTGTGGGCCAAGAAATCAATAAAATCTAAAGTGATTGCTAAACTATCAATGCATGAATTTAAATTGATACAATTTGTTTATATGGATTGCAAATTAGCAGGACAAATCATTATAGCCAAAACTCAACCAAGAGAGCTCTTGTTTAATGGCTTTCTAGGAGAGCTTTCTATATCGAAAAGCGATATTCTTGAATATAAAAAAGGAAAAAAAATCTTATCACAGTTCGATCTTAAATTAGCTAAGTTTATTTAATTTTTTCGGTCAATACTAATAATGAAAAATTTTACTTTATGTAGTAGCCAACGACTCTGTAACTAAATCTGTTACAGGGTCTAGCTAAGTGTTGAACTTTCAGTTACTTCTTATAATTTACGTATCAGTATATACTTTAACTATCAAATTAAATCCTGTTGTCTTTGGTTTGATAGTTAATGTGCTAATTAAGCTGGGTGTTATTTTTTCATTAAAAGTCGGCTTGGTTATTGAAGCCTTTAATCCCCCCAAAAAATACTTTTTAAGCAAAATCAGTCGACATACTTGCTAGCTACTTTATGTCAGTTTTTGCTTCAATGTTATGCCATGTTATACTTCACTTACGATGCTGTAGCTCAGTAAAAGCATATCTTCTTATGCCAACTTACACTTCAAACAACATTTGGGTGTTGTTTGAAGTATAAGTTGACATATTTGTACTAAAAAATTGCATAAACCAGAAGCATAAGATGACATAATTTAGTATTAACCAAATTGTTAAATGGCTCACTCACATTTGCACTTCGGCTTTTTGCCTTTTCCAATAACTTGATAAAGGCTACCACTGACTGTTTTGATTAGCTGGTTCTGAGGTGATATTTCCACTATTCTTGATGTGCTAATATAATCGTTCGTTGTGAATCGGTACGTCATGTCATCGACATAGATATCCCATAAAATTTATCCAATCATTTTCTTCACCATCAAAAATTGAAACTTAACGGTGTTTAAGTCTTAATGAGAAATATCTATTTCTACTAAATTAATCGGAATTTTTTAGCATTAAAAAACTGGCTTTGGTATCAGGAGCTTTTAATTTAAGAAAACCAGTCACTTTATGCCATTTTATGATTCAACTCTATGCCAACTTATACTTCAAGCAACATTGGGTGTATATCGCTAACTCCTTAATATTTATATTTTTTCACTAAATTAATCCATAATACCTAATAGTTTCCAGCTCCTTTTCTCGCTAGACAACTTTTAACTTGTACGCAATAATGTAGCAATTATATTAATTTAACACTGCGTGTTAACAAAGTACTCTAGGGTTGAAGTAATGCCTCAAAGAAGTAAGTGGACACTCGCTGTTTTATTAGGGTTGCTAGGGGGTTTAGTTAACCTCTCGCCGTTATATTTTTTCGACAGTTCTGAGTTTTTATTTGGGCAAGTATTTGTATTATGTAGCTTAGTGTTTATTGGGCTGCGTTATGCGTGCTTAAGCCTTGCGATCGTATCTGGCTTTTTACTTTATAGGTGGGGGCATTGCTGGCCGAGTATTGTTTATTTACTCGAGCTTTTTTGGCTTTACACTTTTTGTTTACGCCGCTCTAAACCCATACTCCCTCTTGGTACTGTTTTTTGGCTGTTAGTTGGTTTACCTATAATTTGGGGAATAGGGCAGTTTCTTATTGGTCTGCCATGGTTAACGCTAGTTGTTGCAATATCAAAGTACCTCATAAATGCGTTAATTAGCTTAGCTTTAGTTGATTTATTTAGTGTATTTGTACCCCACGCCAGCCGTGCCTATCAGGGCAGGCCTCTTGCTCGCATTCTTAGCTATGTTGTAAGCGTTATTATTATATTGGTTATACTGCTTACCAGTGTAATTTTAGTGAACGATCACCACTCTCGGTTAGAGTATGAGGTAGACGCCCAGCTTGAAGAAAAAGCCAAATATATAAGCACTCAATTAAGTGATTATTTAACGTTTCATAAAAATGCCATTGTAATGAGTAGCGACGCCATAAGCGCGGGCACAGATAGTGAGCAGCAGTTAAAAAGGCTAATGAATCTATTTCCAGGGTTTGCTACAAGCTTGTATGCAAACCCTAGCGGCTACGTCGAAATAACGTCGCCTAATAACCTTATAGCGGGGTTAACTAAGGCGCAGCGTAATATCAATGATCGCGAGTACTTTAATCAGGCTAAGCAATATCCTCTCGGTTATAGCGGTGGTGTGTTTCAAGGGCGAGGGCTTGGCAATGAAGCCATTGTTGCGCTGTCGGCACCTATTTATCGTGATGGTGAGTTTTTCGGCGTAGTAGAGGGGTCGTTAAAGCTTGGACGATTAGAGCAGTTTATTCCTAATTTATTTGAAAATACTGGCGAATTAGTTGTACTGGATGATAAGCAAAAAGTGGTTTTTAGCTCGCTTGAGCAGTTTAAAATATTAACCGACTTTAACGAAGATGGTTTTAATACGCGTAATATGGGCGATAAAAATTTATTTCGCTCCAATAATAATGAGGTTTACCATAGTTCTAGATATGTTAATCCGCAGAGCAAATGGCAAGTAATCACTTTTTATAATCGTAAACATTTGAGTATGGCTGTAGCCAAAGCCTGGCTGCCAAGTATTTTGCTAGGCGCTATGCTAATTATTATGGTGGTGCTGTTTGTACGCCAACTTGCAAATTTATTAGTGCAGCCAATCAGTGGTTTAACTAATTTAATGCAAAGCTTTAATAAATCAAAAAAACAGACTTTTAATACAGATTCAAGTTGGCAAGAAGTACTGCAACTTCAGCAGCAGTTTGAAATGCTCGCCACTGCGCTACAGCATTCAATAGAAAACCTGCAAGCGTCAAATATAAAAAACCAAGACCTAAACAAACAACTCAGTGAGTTTAACCAGCAGCTAGAAAAACAAGTTGCTGAGCAAACCAATAAGCTTAAGCAAGCAGTAGAGCGTGCTAATTTAGCTAATGTGGCTAAATCGCAGTTTTTAGCAAATATGAGTCATGAACTACGCACCCCAATGAACGGTATTTTGGGCATGGGTGAGGTATTGCTGCGTGATAGTTCGTTAACCGACGAGCAAAGAGATCTTTTAGATACGCAACAAAAAAGTGCTCAAAACTTATTGAAAATCTTAAACGATATTTTAGATTTTTCTAAAATTGAGGCTAATGCAATGCAAATTAGCCCGCGTCCTACAAATTTAGCGCCTTTTATCGAAAATATTAAATCGTTGTTTTCACCCATTGTAAGCTCTGACGATGTGCAGTTTATAGTTCAGTGCAGTAACACCTTGCCAGATTGTATTAACGTGGATGATTTACGCTTAAACCAAGTTATTATTAATTTATTATCTAACGCGTATAAGTTTACTGAGCGCGGGTTTGTACGTTTATCGTTTGATTACAGTGGCCAGCAGTTATTTGTAAGTGTGTCTGATAGCGGCATAGGCATAGCAAAAGATCAGCAATCGTTATTGTTTAGCGAGTTTACACAAGCTGATGTAGGTGTTGCACGTAAATACGGTGGTACCGGGCTTGGTTTGGCCATTAGCCAAGGGTTAATTAAAAAAATGCAGGGTGAAATATCTTTAAATAGTGAACCCGGTAAAGGCAGCATGCTTAAGTTTTACATTAATGCGCCTAAAGCTGAGTTTATAAAGCACACAGCCGCAGTACAGTCGCAATCAGTACCTAACCTTGGTAGCAAAAAATTACTATTGGTAGAAGACAACCCCATAAACCGCCAAGTAATTGCAAAAATGTTAGAGCCAACTCATGTACAAGTTACAATGGCTAACGATGGAATTGAAGCGTTAAAAGTGCTTAAGGGTAATACCTTTGACTTAATTTTAATGGATTGCCAAATGCCAAATATGGATGGTTACGAATGTACCCAAACCATACGTGCTAACGAAGTAAACACTAAGGCACATGTGCCCATTATTGCAATTACCGCTAATGCCTACGAAGATGATAAACAGCGCTGTTTAAGTGTAGGTATGGATGACTTTGTATCTAAACCTGTAAGCACACAAGGTTTGTACGAAGTAATCGCTAGGGTGATAAACGCGCATTAGCTTAGCGTTTATCACCACAACAAATTTTAGATAAAATCGAGCGTAAGTAATAAGCGTTGCTCGTTTTCAGCCACCGGGGGTGAGCGATGTACAAGCCCTGCACCTTCGTTTTCATCCCAGTACTCGCCTTTAAGCAGGGCAACATCACCTTGCTTGAGTTGATTAATATTATTTAGGCTTTTAAATAAACCAGATTCTTCATCGGGTTTACCTAAATTACCAGTACCTAGCTTTGAGCGGTTTACATCGCTGTGATTTAACCACTGCGTAGCAACACCTTGATAGGTAGTAACTAGCCGGCACGGAATTTTGTCTACATGAAAACGCGGGCACATAGGTTTATCTAATATTTTTAGCCTTAAACCGGCGCGTTTTAAATCAAACAGGCAGCAAAACATTTCAACCAACAGTGCGATATCTTCACACAGAGCTTTAACTTCATCGCGGTTATTATCTTCTGGCTTAAGCGCTTTTTATTAATTGATCAAACGCATCATCGGGCGATACCGCAAGTTCTAGTGGCTTTAAAGCATTTGCGCTAATGAGAGTATTAACTGCATTTGTTAATGTTTGCTCAAGGTCTCTTTGCCAAATAACAATGTTAGTGTCTTGGTTATAAATTTGTGGCAATACATCGGCGTCACACTCTTTAGCTGCTTTTCGGTACAGCGGTTCCGCAGGCTTTATTTGCGCAGTTATTGGGGCTAGGGCATTCATTACTCTTCCTCCCAAATAGGAAACGGGTCGTTATAGGTTCTCCAAAAGTCCTTACCCTTAAGTACCTCATCTTCTGGTAGTAGGCAGTCATCAAGCGCTTTAATCATCGCTTGTTTATTTAATGATTGACCAATAAACACAAGCTCTTGGCGCATATCACCAAAGGGTTCTACCCATTTATTATTTATGTCAGCAAGCAGTTCAGGCTCTGTGGGCCAGTCTTTTTTAGGTATTGCTTTATAAAACATACCTGCAAACCCGTAATGAGCTATACCGCCAGCTTGGCTCCACTGCGCGCAAAATAAAGGGCGCGTTGCTAACCAAAAATACCCTTTTGATCGAATAAGTTTGCCAAATTGTTCGGTGCTATGAAGAAAGTTATAAAACTTTTCTGGGTCAAATGGGCGGCGCGCAGTGTAATTAAAGCTGCTAATACCATACTCTTCAGTCTCGGGAATATGTTCACCACGCATTTCTTTAAGCCACCCCGGTGCTTGTTGGGCACGTTCAAAATTAAATAAACCGGTGTTTAGCACTTCGTTAATATTAATATGGCCGTTTGAAATAGGAATAATGTTAGCTTGAGTATTAAGCGTATTTAAAATGGCAGTGAGTTTATTTAATTCATCGTTTGTAATTAAATCAGTTTTACTAATTAAGATTACATCGGCAAATTCAACTTGGTCAACAAGTAGGTCGGCTACGCTTCGCTCGTCGTCTTTTCCTAATGATTCGCTAGTATCTTGTAAATCATTTGCTTGTTCGTAGTCGTTTAAAAAGTTAACCGCGTCAACCACTGTTACCATGGTATCGAGGGTGGCAACATCACCAAGTGAAACACCGTTTTCGTCGGCAAAGGTGAATGTTTCGGCAACGGGGAGGGGTTCAGATATACCGGTTGATTCAATAACGAGGTAATCAAAACGCCCATCTTTGGCAAGTTTGCCCACTTCAACAAGTAAATCTTCTCGTAGGGTGCAGCAAATACAACCGTTGCTCATTTCGACTAGTTTTTCGTTACTGTGATTGAGCGATACACCACTTTTAATAGTGGCTGCATCGATATTTATATCGCTCATATCGTTTACTATAACGGCGACTTTTTTACCTTGCCTGTTATTAAGAATATGGCTAAGTACAGTGGTTTTACCAGCCCCCAAAAAACCTGATAACACTGTGACGGGCAGTTTATTTATCATTTAATAATCTTACTAAATTACAATTAAAGGTATGTTATATTATATCAATTTTGTATTCCAGTAATGCTAATTAATTTTTTTAATGCTGAGCTGCAAATTTAGTGTGTTACTCAAAAACTCTTCATTCGAAAAATAAGGATGAATATGAAATTATTTACATTGCACATGTTAATGATAGTCGTTATCATTCGCAGTGTTTTATAAATCTCTTCTTTGGATCAATATGTTTAACCAAAAATATTTGGCGCTCAGTATTGCTGCGTCTTTTTCTGCTTTTTTTAATGTGGCATTTGCCGAGCAAAATAACGATATTGAAAAAATAGAAGTAACAGGCCGCGCTCAGCAGTTTTACCTAGAAACCGAAAGTAAAATTGGTACTAAAACGGATTTAGATCTTATTAAATTACCGCAATCTGCGCAGGTATTAACCGAGCAACTTATTATTGACCAAGCCGCGCGCGACATTACCGATTTATACCGCTCAATAGCAGGGGTAAGTGAGTACAGTTATTCAGGCGTTACTTTTCGTGGTTTTAGAGACGATGCCAATGTATTTTACGATGGCGTACGTGGCGATCCGTACTCGGGCTTTGGTGTACCCCAATTATTTAATGTAGCGCGTGTAGAAGTATTAAAAGGCCCAGCCTCTGCGTTATATGGTGGTGGTGAGCCAGGCGGTATGATCAACTATGTGACTAAAAAGCCTTCGTACACGCAAAGCAAAGAGCTAAAGCTAACGCTTGGCAATTACAACACACGTGGTGCATCACTTGATATGACCGGCGGTTTAACCGACACCATGGCGTATCGTGTAGGTGGTTATTACGAGGAGCAAGACAGCTTTCGTAATAATGCAGATTCAAAAAACACCGAGTTTACCGGTGGTTTATTATTTGATTTAACAGATTCAACCACACTAACCACAAGTGTTGACTACATCAAACAAGACTTAGGCGGTAACCGTTTACGTGGTGTACCGGTAGATGACAACGGTAATTTTTTAGTTGACCCAAGTTACAACGCAAACGAAGCATTTGACTACCAAGACATGGAAGCGTTAGTGCTGCAAGCCGATCTAAAGCATTACTTTAATGATGATTTTTCTGTAAGTAGCACGCTGCGTTACATGGATAACGAACGCGACCAAGCCTACCATGAGTCGCAAAGCTGGGTAGATGTAAACGGCGATGGTGAAGCAAACATTGATGACGAAACCATTAAACGCGAATACCGTAAGCAATACCGCGCAAACGAAGAAACAAGCTTAACCACCGACTTTGTTTATAGCTTTGAGCAAGGCCAATTAGCACACCAAGTATTGTTTGGTGGCGACTACCACATAGTCGATACCGAGTACGATTACTTACGCGCCCGTTATGAAGCGGACGGCGTGGCTAACTTAAACATATTTGACTTAAATTACGGCGAAACCGACCCAAGTACTTATAACCTTACCGACATGAACCGCGATGGTGTTGATACTGACCGTTTTGGCCTATACGTACAAGATGTTGTAAGCATTAACGAGCAATGGACCGTGATTGCCGGCCTGCGTTACGATTATTTTAAAGAGCTAAACAAAGAAACCGGTTACAGTTACTCAGATAACGATGTAACCCCGCGCGTGGCTGTTACATACCAACCCGTTGAAAACACATCGGTATACATAAATTACTCAGAAAGCTTTAACCCAGCATCATCGGGCGATCAAGAAGATGTAGAGGGCGAGGGCAACTTAACCCCAGAAACCGGTAAACAAACCGAAATTGGTATGAAAAACAAATGGCTTAATGGCAAAATTATGAGCACCTTTGCTATTTACCAAATTAATAAAGAAAACGTAGTAATGAGTAACCCCGACGACACAGGCGCGGGTGATGGCATTGCAGCACTTTTAAATATAGGTGAAGTTGAAAGCCGTGGATTTGAAACAACTTTAGTAGGCGATTTATCCGAGCATTGGACAATAACGGCTAACTACGCATACAACGATACGCAAGTAGTAGACGGCGTAACGGGTGATACGCTTTCAGATACATTTGGTGATGGCTCGCGCTTTGCTAATGCGCCGTGCCATCAGGCAGGTTTATGGTCACGCTTTGGGCTCGATTCGATTAATTCCTCTATTGCGTTTGGCGCTAATTATGTGAGTGAGCAAGTAAGCTCCGATGGTCAAAAAGTAAAACCGTTTACCGTATTTGATATGAGCTGGACGAGTCGCTTTGATGACGTATTACTAAGTGTAAATATTAACAACCTGTTTGATAAGGAATATGCTGTAAGCGGATTTAGCCAGCGTAACGGTCACTTTCCTGGCAGCCCGCGTGAAATTGTTGGGCAAATAACCTACAAGTTTTAATACTTATTAGCGCGAGTGTCTCTCGCGCTTTGTTTTAAGTATCGCCTTGCACCTTTTTATCACTATTAAATTTAGCGGACTCTTGTGTAGTGTTAATAGCCGTAATAGGGAAGGGGATTACAATGCCTTCTTTTTTATAGCGTTTATGCAGGGCTTTTATAAAAGCAGATTTAACCCAAAAGCGATTAAAGTATTCTTTAGCTCTAAGCATTACCGTAAAGTTAATACTTGATCTGTCAAAGGTATGAAAAACCACAAAGGTATTGTAATCATCAACGCCCCATTCGTGTGAAATAAGTATTTCACGAGCCACTTCAAGTGTTACTTGCTCAACAAATTCTAAATCCGAATCGTAATGCACGCTTATATCTACAGGGACGCTTAGCTCTCTTTCAGGATAAAAGTAATTAATAATACGCGATTTAGATAATTGGCTATTAGGTATAATAATCATATTATTAGGTAGCATTTTAACCCATGTAGAGCGCCAGCCTATGTGATCTACAAAGCCTTGTTCTTTTGATTCAAGCTCAATAAAATCGCCCACTCTTATGGGTTTATCTATTACTAGCTGCACGCCAGAAAAAAAGTTTTCGAGGGTAGGTTGTAAAGCAAGGGCAACAGCCAGTGATGTAATACCTAACGAGGCAATAATGGGTGTAATAGAAATACCTAACGTGCCCATTAATACTAGTATTCCTACGGATGATAATGTAACGCGTATCACGCCTTTAATTATGCTTTTTGAATTAAAAACAACGGCAGATTGTTTGCCATAGTAATTAATAGTGCCAATAATAAAGCGGTCTAAAAACATAATAAGTGCCAGTAGAGCTAGTACAATATTAATGCTATTAAAAGGAATTTGTTGAGAAATAGAAGTACTAATAATGAAGGTGTCGTGCTCTAAAATGGTGAGTAGCACAATAATTGTGCACAGTGTTAGCGGCTTAGATATTGACTCTATTAGTAAAGTATCGAATATAAATTTGGTTTTTGAAGTCCATTTTTTTAGCCAGTACATTACAAAAAAACGAACTAAAAACAGTAGTATAGCTATAAGTAAAAGGGAGGACGCTGCGCCTAACCAAGGTGTGCTGTTAGAAAATTCCAGCGCTTTATTTAGCATAACTTAAACCTGTTCAATATAGTTTTATATATATTGCAGCAAGTTATGTACCTTTGTTTGGGTAAAAGTAGCTGCCGAGTTTAGTCGGCAGCAAATATTATACTTTTTTGGCTAACCACATACCGCCTAGCACGGCTGCAAAAAATAATAAAAACTCCATTTTAAGAGACACCAATTGAACCAAACCCGGGCCTGGGCATATACCACTTAAACCCCAGCCTAAACCAAAAAGTACCGAGCCGATAATTAAGCGCGCATCAATTTTTTTTAAATCACTTAAATTAAACGTTCCTGAAAGAAGTGGCTTCTCTTTTTTTGCAACCCATAACCATGTAAGCATCATTATTAGCATGGCAACAGCCATCACTATAATTAAGCTTGCGTCCCATTGGTTTCCATAAGTAAGAAAGTTAATCACTTTAGCGGG
This sequence comes from Pseudoalteromonas sp. SR41-7, assembly GCF_014163935.1. Taxonomy (NCBI): domain Bacteria; kingdom Pseudomonadati; phylum Pseudomonadota; class Gammaproteobacteria; order Alteromonadales; family Pseudoalteromonadaceae; genus Pseudoalteromonas; species Pseudoalteromonas sp. SR41-7. Next base: position 67,947 of record NZ_JACJEF010000011.1, read on the forward strand.
GTTTGTCATCCCGCTAATAATAAGTCCTAAGCCAAATATAAAGCCTATAACAACCATCATAATTGCTTTCATTATTTATCCTACAAGGTTTGCTGTAATGAAGGCGACAAGCATAAATGTGCATGTTGCAACCCAAGAGCGAGTAGAAAAGCGCGACATGCCGCACACACCATGGCCACTTGTGCACCCATTAGCTAACGTTGTACCAGCGCCAACTAAAAGCCCTGCAACAACAATAAGCCAAGGCGGTAATTGCAATTCACCTTCTAATAAAGATGGCGCAAATACCCTTACAGCCACTCCTGCCAACAACAACCCTAAAATAAAGTATAACTGCCAACGAGAGTCTGAATTTGCTTTAGCGAATACAGACTTAACAATGCCTGATATGCCCGCAATTTTTCCGTATAAAACCAGTAATAACGTACACGCTATACCTATTAATGCCCCGCCTATTGCAGCCGATACTGGGGTGAATTCTGTTATCATTTTTAAATTTCCCAAACAATAGAAACGCCTAAACCGGTTTGTTTCATTTCGATTGATAATTGTTGATTAGGCGCTAAGTAGTTAGCACCCGTTACTTTTTTTGCTGGCGAATAAAAAGCCATAGCGTTTAATTGTACCTTGTTGGTAAAAGAATGGCTAAAGCCAGTAGTAAGATGCCACTCTTGAACGCCCGGGGCTAAAATATTAAGCAAAACGTTTGATGAAGGAATAGGTTGCTCGGTATAAGATACCCCAAAACGAATCTTTTGTTGCGATGTACGTTGCCACTGATAGCCAAGCTTATAAATAGTCATATCGTTCCAGCCAAACCCAGCGCCGGCGTTAGCCCCTAAAGGTGCTGACACCAAGTTACTGATTGGATTTGCAATACTTTTTACTTCGCTGTAATTTATTTTTTGCCAATCAAATACAACCTGATTACTTGGGGTAAGCTTGTAGGCTGCGCCAAGTTGAAACGAACTTGGTAGATCAAATCCGCCTTGCTCTGCAAACAAACCTTTATAGCTATCAAACTCTTGCATAGACACTGATGAGCGGTAACTTGCTCCCCAGCTTAATGACGAATTTATATCTTGGCTAATACCTAGTTGAATGCCTAAGCCTGTGCTTGTATCGGTGCCATTATTTGTGAGCGCTTCTGGTGATTGCGAAAAAGGAGCAAAGTTTCCAAGCCCTTGCGCTTCAAACTGTTGCACCACGTAAATAGGGGATACACCAAGGCGTGTTTGTTCATTCAACTCATAGCTTACTGTTGGGCTAATAAAGAGTTGTTTTAAATCAACGCCCGTTGTACCAGCGTAAAAAGTCCCCTCAGGAGAGGATTCTGCGCCGTACTCGGTATTCATACCGCCGTTGCCATACACTAATAAACCAATATTTACTTTTTCATTTAATTGATGGCCAATAGCAAACTCTGGAATTACAAATACGGTGTTGTCGCTTTTTTGTGTTTTTGCTTCAAGATAAAATGCGCCAGGGTAAAAAGTATCTACTTTTGATGCAGTATATTTTCGTTCAGGTGAAAAAAGCTCTAAGCCCAGTGATAGCTCTGTTCCATTAGGTAAAAAGGTTGCTGGATTATTAGCGCCAGACATTAACTCTTCTGACAGCGCTACACCTGCGCCAGCCATGCCTTTGTGGGTCATGCCATAGCCGTGAGTAAAATAACCATTAGTAGCAAATGCACTGAACGAACCTAACGCACACGTTAAAGCTAAGCCTGAAATTAACTGTTTTTTCATTTTAGTAAATACATAAAGTTGGAATGGGCGGACAATAGCTAATTTTTGATATTCTAAAAAGGAATTTAAATAGATTAGTAATAATAAAAGGTAATACGGCAATGGTTATAAAGTTAAAATAAATGAGCGTAGATTGCTATTCAACCTTAACTTAAAGTTAAAAGTTTCGCTAACGTATTGAGCTGTAGTGATATTTAAGTATGCAATCGGTAGCTATAAACTTTGGTAGTAAAAGCTTGCTGGTAAAAGGAGCGTTTACGTATTAACAGCAGTTTAAAATATATTTATTAATTAACGTTGAGCTCATCCAAACAATCACTCTTAAATAACGCCATTGTATGTAAAAGCAAAGCGGTGATTAATATCACCGCTTTTAAAAATTACATAGATTCGAGCGTTTTACCGCGTGTTTCTTTTATGTATTTAACAACAAAAAATATGCTTATAAGTGCCGATAACGCATAAAAGCCATAAGCACCGGCAAGGCCAATGTTAGCCAGCATAATAGGGAAGGTCATGGTAATGGCAAAGTTAGCAATCCATTGTGCGCTAGCTGCAACAGCAAGGGCTGCACCACGAATACGATTATTAAACATTTCGCCTAATAATACCCATACAACAGGGCCCCAACTTAAGCCAAAAAATACCACAAATAAGTTAGCCATAATCAGTGCAAACGTACCCATGTTATCGCTAAGGGCAAGTTTGCCTGCTTCATCAAGGCCTGCACTACCAAATATATAAGTAAGCGCGCTTAAGCTAATAAACATACCAATACTGCCTACTAATAGCAGTGGCTTACGGCCAATTTTGTCAACTAGGGCAATGGCAATAAAGGTTGATACAATATTAGTAGTACCTGCGAGTACATTTATAAATAGCGATTGCGACTCGTCAAATCCAGCGGCTTGCCACAGCTCTGAGCCGTAATAAAACACCACGTTAATACCCACAAATTGCTGAAATACACTCAGCGCAACACCCACCCAAACAATTGGGTGTACTTTTTTACTGTTATCAATAAATAAATCGCGAATACTTGGCTTTGTGTCGCTATGCAATGAGCGTTTTACATCGCTTATTTGTTTATCTGCATTGTCGTCTGAAATTTTGCTAAATACCGCTTTTGCATCATCCACTTTACCTTGCGCCACTAAATAACGAGGCGACTCAGGAATAAACAACACACCCACTAAAAACAGTATTGCAGGCACAAGCTCAGCCCAAAACATCCAGCGCCAAGCGGCTGTATCAAGCATTAAAATATTTTGCGCGCTACCTGCTGCATCAGCAATTAAATAGTTACTTAAAAACGCAGCAAACAAACCCAGTACAATAGCGAGTTGTTGAAGTGTAGCTAAACGACCGCGAAGTGCTGGTGGTGCAACCTCAGCAATGTAAGCTGGCGCTAATACCGATGCAGCACCAATACCTAAGCCACCAAATAAGCGATAAAAAATAAATTCAGCTGAGCTTTCGCTAATGCCCGACCCAAAGGCACTAATGGCAAAAATAATCGCGGTGATGATCATAATTGCACGGCGGCCAAATTTATCAGCCAGCGGCCCCGCAGCAAGTGCACCTACGGCGCAGCCAAGTAACACAGACGCTACGTTAAAGCCCGTAGCTACACTGCTTGAGTTAAAAGCATTACCGAGTGCCGACACTGTGCCGTTAATAACACCTGAGTCAAAACCAAATAAAAAGCCACCAATAGCAGCCACGGCAGAGATAAAAATTACGTAAAAAAGTGAGCACGTGTTTGATGTGTGCGCCGAGCTATTATTCCTCGGCGATAAAGATGATGTCATGATTGTGTGTCCTGATTTTTATTATTGTGTACTGTACTATATTGAAGCGCTTGGATCTGCGTAATTTAAACGAATTTTATCTGGGCTAATTCTTTCATAACTAATATTAAAATTATTATTTAATACTTCTAATAAGCCCTTAACATCGCCTGTTTTAAACATACCAGCGACTTGTACCCTTGTTAAACGCTCATCATCAGAAAGCTCAAAGTCTATATTCGTATATCGACTAATCTCGGCCATGGCATCGGCAAGAGATTCGCCTCTAAAAATAAGGCTTCCTTTACGCCAAGAAAGACTAGCCGCTACGTCTATAGGGTCTACTTTTTCAACGTGCTTAGCTATTTTACCTTTGAAACTTAAATCGAGCTTTTCACCTTTAGAAACTGCTGTAGAGTTATTTGATAAAAATTTACCAAGCTTATTTGTTCCATTTTTTTGGAGGCTTGATGGTTGCGAATTACTTTGTTCGGCAACAAGCACTTTTCCATCAGTGACTATTAATTCTATTTGTTTTTCACCCACTTCAACATTAAACGCAGTGCCTACTGCCTGAATAACTTTATCACCAGCAATAACACTTAAAGGCCGTGCCTTATCATGCGCCACATTTATATGTATCTCCCCCCGCAGTAAGTTAATTACTCGAGAGTCTCGGGTATATCTTATTTGTACAAAACTATTAGTGTTTAATGTAATTTCACTTTTATCTGGCAAAATTATGTCTTTGCTTTCACCTACACCCGTTTGAAAGTTAAGTTGCTTAGCGACAACAGCTGACCGATTAACGGGATAAAAAAATGAAAAATTAAATGCTTCTTGAAAAAAGCTAAGTGCAACAGCCAATAAAACAGAAGCGGCCGTTGCACCTAACCACACAGGGAGGCGTTTTTGTCTAGATTGTGATTGCGGGAATAGATCAGATAAGCGGCTGAGTTCACCCATCTTGTCCCATAGGTGTGCAACTTCAAGTAATACTTCGACGTTTTTATATGACTGAGCTAACCAGAGCTGCAATGCGTCTTTTTCGGGTTTAGTTAAACCTCTATCGAGCTTAGCAAGCCATTCACTTGCACAATCAAGGCGTGCGTCTTCGACTGCCTTATTATTTCGTTCGTCTATATGGTGGACATTACTCATGACTACCCCCTGCACTTTTTTGTGAAGAAGAGTTAGGTTTGCCATACACACTTTTTTCAGATTGTCGCATAAACTGCGTACAACGTTTTACGCCGGTTGCTATATGTTTTTCCACGGTACTTTCACTAAGGTTTAATTGAGCAGCAATTTCTCGCTGCGAATAACCATACACTTTTTTTAATACAAACACTTTACGGCATTGAACAGGCAAAAGCCTGACAGCTTCACAAAAATTTGAAAATTCGCAATCGGTAAGCGCATTTTCGTACATTTCGTCTTTCTGATGTTCCGTTAAGAGTTGCTCTAATGCTTCCATGTTGTCGATACTATCGACTAGTCGTATATTGGCTTGCTTTTGATAATCGAGCGCTAGGTTACGCGCCGTTTTATAAATAAAAGATTTTGGTGAGCAAATGTTTTCAGTGTTTTTTATTTGACAAATTCGCACGTAAGTTTCTTGCACAATGTCTTCAATTTCATGTGGAGGCACTATGCGTGCCACTACATTTGAGAGACCTTTGCGCGAGGCCAGATAAGCCTTATAAAATAGTGTGTCTTTTGTCATTGAGTGTGTGTCTCGTGTGTGTGTGGTTTTGGCAATTGTTGTTATTGTTTTGCCATTACAGCTTAAGACGATTGGTAATAAAAAATCCGCTACTCAATTTTAAAATAAATTGTTTTTCTATTTGTAAAATTGCAGGCACTATCAATCCTTGTTGTTAAAAGCTTGTAATTTGAATACCAAGTGTACTACAGTTTTTCAAATTATTAACACGTATAGGCTAGCTTTATAATTATACGTGTTCATATAACCAATTAATTAATATAAAAATATATTTAACTTTTTTAGTTGAAACCCCACAACATTTTTTTGCACACCAAAAAATAATAAAGGTTTAGTAATAATAAGTATGGCTAGTCAAAAAAATAAATTATTTGAAAAAAATAAAAAATATTTATGGAGGAAAATAAAAAGTCACTCGTCTTCATCCTGTGTATGGCCAAAAACTATACGCATGGAATGTATACATTTGCCACTTTGTTTACCGCTATATGTGCTTGTTTTTAGCTTAGTCACCACAGAGGTGAAAGCGAGCTCGGTGGACGAAAAAGCAATGTTTAACATTCCTCGACAAAGGGCCGATTTATCGCTAATAAACTTTGCCGAGCAAGCCGATATTACTTTGCTTTTTCCGTTGGATAAAATTCAACAGTTACAAACAAATACTATTACTGGCGAGTATTCAATAATAAATGCATTACAGACTTTACTCGACAGTACCGGCTTGCAAATGCAAGTTAGCGAAGATGGGCAAATTTCTATTTTAATAGACCCTAGCTTCGAGAGAACTGACAACATGGCTAACTATAAAAAAAATGGCGTGTCCAGTGCAGTACTTGCTGTACTAAGCACAATGACAACGCTCCCTGCATTAGCAGAAACAGCAGCACAAGAACCAGAAATAATTGAAGTACGCGGAATTAGAGGCTCGCTTGGTCGAGCCATGGATGCAAAAAGAGAAGCCGGTGGCGTGGTTGACTCCATTTCAGCAGAAGATATTGGTAAATTTCCTGACACAAATTTAGCCGAGTCTTTGCAACGTATTACTGGGGTTTCAATAGACCGTTCAGGCGGCGAAGGGCAGCTTATTACGGTGCGTGGTTTTGGCCCGCAGTTTAATACTGTACTAGTAAACGGACGCCAAATGGCATCAGAGAATCAAAGCCGTGCATTTAGCTTTGATACCATTGCATCAGAATTGGTTAAAAGCTTAGATGTATTTAAAACCTCAACAGCCACTATGCAATCTGGTGGTATTGGCTCAACAGTAAACGTTAATACGGCACGTCCATTTGCGATTAGTGGCTTTAAAATAGCGGGTAGTGTTAAAGGTATTTACGATGAAAATAGCGAAGAAACCACACCTGAGATTTCTGGCTTAATTAGTAATACATTTAATGATGACACACTGGGTTTGTTGTTTGCCGTTTCTCGTCAAGAACGCGAAACACGCTTAAATCAGGCACAGGTAGACGGCTGGTTAGAAAACGTGGGCGTCCCAAATCCTCAAACTCAAAGCGGGCAAGCATACACCGGTAATATTTTCTCGCCACGTAATTACGATCATAAAGTTACTACAGAGACACGTACACGCACTAATGCAAATTTAGTTATACAGTATGCACCTTCAGATGATTTAGTTATCACTGCTGATGCGCTCTATTCAGATTTTGATGTAGAAGCAGACACAACGTCTTACGGGCACTGGTTTACAGCTCCAAACTTAGAAGGCTTTGGTGATGCTGCAGGCCCAACCGTTGATGAAAATGGCACTGTGGTTGATTTATATCAAGAGGTAGGTCTTGCCACCGATATGCACGCTAAAAAGTTTGATCGTTTAACCAACTCTAGCGCATTAGGTTTAAACTTTGATTGGCATGTAAACGATAACTTAAATATGAAGTTTGATTTGAGCCACTCAAAAGCCAAGCGTGAGGCTAATAATGGCGGTGGCGATCAGCTATCGTTGATTGGCTATGCTAACCGAGTTCGATTTGAAGTGGATGGCGGTATCTTACCTTACGCGAGTGAGTTTGCCTCTGCTAACCCTAACATTTATAGCGGCCAGCAAGAGCTGGACGGTGTTGCTTATAACCCTGCAGTTGCACCTGATGGCGTATCAAATCATTTAGATACAGCCAACAGCCGTGCACACGTAATGCTTCGCCGTGGTTGGGCTGTAGAAGATACTGTGGATCAGTTTCGTTGGGATAGCATTTGGCATAACGATGGCAGCTCAGGCCTAGTTTCGGTTAAATTTGGTACTATGTATTCAACTGAAACTAAAAACCTTGATCGTTGGGACAACGAAGGCGTAGGTATTCACTGTACCTTTTGTGGTTACCCAGATGACCCAAGTATGGATGGCTTAGTGCAATTTGTATTTGACGCAGGAGATGACTTTTTAGGTGATGTGAGCGGCAGCGGTCGTATGCCAACGTCATGGCTTGCACATGATGGAGAGGCAAACTTTGCGTACCTTGAGCAAATAGCTGCGGCGAATGGTCAGCCTATTAGTTTTGATGCAGTTAAACGTAATAAGTCGTTTGAGATAACTGAAGATACTTTCTCGTTTTATACAGAATTTGATTTTGAAGCTGAACTTGCAGGCATGCCTTTATACGCAACAGCGGGCTTTAGATATGAAAGCACCGATGTAAAAGTAAAGGGCACAGATGAGCCGGTTAGCGCGTTAACTATCTTAGATAAAACAGAAATGCTTGCTAATTTCGGCGCCGTAGAAAATATTTCAGCAAGTTCAGATTACGAAGCGATTTTACCTAACTTTAGCGTAAAGCTTGAAATAAGCGATGAGCTAATAGCACGTGCTGCTGTATCACAAACAATTACGCGACCAACACTCGATAGTATGTCGCCTGTAACAGTAATTGAAACAACGCGCCAAGGGGGCAATTTAACATCAAGCTCTGGTAACCCTGCGCTTGAGCCATTTACCTCTGATAACTTAGATTTATCATTAGAGTGGTATTACGCTGATGCCAGTTATTTATCCGCTGGTTACTTTAGAAAGAATGTTGCTAACTTCATTATCAATACCACTGAAGATTTAACCTTTGAATTGTCTGACGGCGGATTGTTGACTGACCCCTCAACAGGTAACGATGTAGATAACCCTGACGCTGCTGACTCGACGGCTGTATTTACAAACACATTACCAAATAATAGCGAATCGGCGATTGTTGATGGCTGGGAAATAGCCTTACAGCATAGTTTTGATAGTGGCTTTGGTTTTATGGTTAATGCAACATTTGTTGATAGTGATGCAGAACTAGACCCTGCAGATATAACTCAAGTATTTGCATTAACAGGCTTAAGCGACTCTTATAATGTGGTTGGCTTTTATGAGAATGGCCCATTTCAGGCGCGTTTAGCCTATAACTGGCGCGATAGCTTTGTACAGTCACTAACACAGTTAAATGGTGATGGTGTGACGATAGTTGAAGACTATGCACAATTCGATGCCAGTGGCAGCTATGATATTACCGAAAATGTATCGGTGTTCTTTGAGGGTATAAACTTAACCGAAGAATACGTACACAAACGTGGTCGCTTCTCTAATCAATTACTAATGGTTGAAGATAGCGGGCGACGTTTTGCGTTAGGTGTTCGTGGAAGTTTCTAACTTAAATAATAAAAGTGGCTTTTACATTTAGTAATAGCCACTTTTTAAATACGCCTTTATAGGTAACAAGCATGAACCAGCAAAATAAAGAAATAAAAACAGTGGTTGTCGTTGGTGGTGGTATAGCAGGCTGGCTAACAGCTGGTCGATTAGCGGCGCACCATAAAAGTAATACCCCCGATGGTCTTAATGTTGTGCTAGTTGAATCTCCAAATGTACCAATTATAGGTGTTGGTGAAGGCACTTGGCCTACCATGCGTAGTACATTAATAGCACTTGGTATTAGCGAAACCGATTTTATACGCGAGTGTGAAGCAAGCTTTAAGCAAGGAGCAAAATTCGCCAAATGGGTGGATGGCAGCGATGATGATTTTTACTATCACCCATTAGTTCTGCCGCAGGGCTTTTCAAAAACCGATATGGCAGGGCATTGGTTAAATAACACAGCAGAGTCAACGTCTTTTTCAAACGCAGTGTGTTACCAAGAAGCTATTTGTGAGCAAGGGCTTGCCCCTAAAACAATTCGTACACCAGAATATGCTGCTATAGCCAATTATGCCTACCATTTAGACTCTGCAAAATTTGCCGTTTTTTTACAAAAACATTGTACTCAGCAGCTAGGCGTTAAACATATTTTAGCTGATGTAACGCAGGTCAATAATGCTAAAAATGGCGATATTGCAAGCGTTACTACAAAGCAACAAGGTGAAATTAGCGGTGATTTATTTATCGATTGCACTGGTTTTTCATCATTGTTGTTAGGCGAGCATTATAAGATTCCTTTTCAGCCCTGCGATGATGTGCTGTTTATTGATACCGCCTTAGCAGTGCAAGTCCCTTATGAAGATGAAAATGACAGTATTGCATCTCACACAATTTCAACAGCGCAAGAAGCGGGTTGGATATGGGATATAGGATTACAGCACCGCCGTGGGGTGGGCTATGTGTACTCCAGTAAGTACAGTACCGAGTCGCAAGCAAGGGAAAAACTTAGAGAGTATGTAGGCGATAAAATAGAGTCGTTAACAATTAGAAAAATCCCTATTAAAAGTGGCCACCGCTCACATTTTTGGCAAAACAACTGTGTTGCGGTTGGGCTTTCGGCTGGTTTTTTAGAGCCACTAGAAGCTTCTGCATTGGTATTAGTAGAAATGTCAGCGCAAATGATAAGCGAACAACTTCCCCATACCCGGGATATTATGGATATTACCGCCAAACGCTTTAATGAGACGTTTACCTATAGGTGGGAAAAAATAATCGACTTTTTAAAGTTACATTATATTTTATCAACCCGTGACGATAACGCATTTTGGAGCGATAACAGAGACCCTAAAACGATTCCTCAAAGCTTACAAGATCTAATGAAACTATGGCAATACCGCGCCCCTGCTGATCACGATTTTACAAGTAACAATGAGGTGTTTCCAGCGGCGAGTTATCAATATGTTTTATATGGTATGGGCTTTAAAAGTGATTACAGCACAACTGCCTATATGCTTGAAGACACTGTTTTTGCTAAAAGTCAGTTTGATAAAAATAAGAGCATGATAAACCAAGCTGTAACTAACTTACCTAGTAACCGAGAATTGTTAAATAAAGTTAAGAATCATGGGTTTAGCACTATTTAGCTTAAAAATTTACACATAAAAACAATAAAGAGACACACATGGAAAATTTAGTCGCATTAGAACAAAATGCTCATCAGCACATAAAAATAGACACACAAAAGGCACAATCACACGCAGAAAACATTAATATGGTCCCTGTTGTTATGGCAGAACTTAATCAAATTGCTGTTCAGCAGCCTATAGTTTTTGCAAAAAACTCAGAAACAGGGGAGTTTACACTCAATGCTTTATTAGGCTTTGAGCAACATGAGAACTTGTTTTATCAGAACTCGCAGTGGCAGGGTGTGTATTTACCGCTTCAATTACAGCGTCAGCCATTTTTTGTTGGTGATACTCATGCGCAGCAAACTCAATACCCTGTGTGTATTAATTTAAATAGCCCAGCAGTCGTTAATAATCGAGCGCAAAGCCAGAATAATTTAGAACCAATTTATACCCAAAGCGCAGAAGAAAGTAGCTATTTCAAACAAATAAAGCAGTGTTTAGGGCATTTACTACAGGGCGAAATAGACAATAAAAAGTTAATTGATACCTTGTTACAGCATGATCTACTGCAGCCATTATCGCTTGAGGTCACGTTTCAGAACAGTCAAAAAACAAAGTTAAACGGCCTATACACTATTAACCAAGAAAGACTCGCACAACTTAATAGTGATCAAATTACGCTTTTACATCAAAGCGCTTTATTACCCGCTATTTATACTGTTATAACCTCACTTGGCCAAATATACCCATTGATAGAGCGTAAAAATGCAGTGCTTAATTTAGCCGATGATTGATTTTAAACTAAACGAAAATATGGCGTTACACATACATACTGTAGGGGAAGAAAAAACCCCAATTATTGTTATTGATGATTTTGTAAATAATGTAGATGCGCTTATTAATTTTGCTGCGTTTTCTCAAAGTGCTAGAGAAGCGTTTTGCGCACAAGAAAGTGATTTTTACCCAGGAGTAAGAAAAGCAGCACCGCTTAGTTATATCGAGCGGTTAAAAGCGCTTGCGCCAATTATTAATTCACACTTTGATATGGCGGATAAAAGCGAGTTCGATGTAATTCTTTCTGCTTTTTCAATTGCATGCACTGAGCCTAATAAGCTCAGGCCAATACAAATGCTCCCTCATTTTGATACACCTAATATGAATCAACTTGCTATGGTGCACTTTTTATGTGATGAAACTCATGGTGGCACTTCATTTTATAAGCATAGAGCCCTAGGGTATGAACGTATAACAAAAGAGCGGCTTATGCTTTATAGGCAAGCTATTAAGCAACAAGCCATGGCGCAAAAACTTCATAAAAATCCACAATATATAAATGGAAGTACAACTTTGTTTGAGCAAGTTTACAGTGTAGAGGCTAAGCTAAATCGGGCAGTTATATACCCAAGTAATTTATTGCATTCCGGTAATATAAACGCGTCTAATGGTTATGCCTGTGACCCAGTTAATGGGCGTTTAACTATCAGTAGCTTTGCTGTTTTACGCTAGCTTTTTTATTACCGACTAAAACTCTCAAAGTACTCTTTTTGCAATTCTATAGTAAGCGCTTTAGGGCGAATGCATTGTACTAGGCTGTATACTTCTTCTTTTGTGTAACCTGCCGAATTTAAAATAAGCGCAGCGACCAACCCTGTGCGGCCTGTACCGCCTTTGCAATGTATGGCAATGGTTTGTTTGTGTTGTATGGCCTGTAATATGTCGGTTTTGTGGGTGTTCCAGCTTGATGTAAAAGGCTGTTTGGGTGCTTCGTCGTCATTTATTGGTAAATGAAACCAAGTTATATCGTGCTTATTGCACTCACTATTAATTGTTTCTACGTTGTTTTTTTCAAGCTCCTTTTGCGGCATAAGCGATAACAGCATGTGAGTGCCAGCGGCTTTTAATGTGGCGATTGAATCCGCTAGGTTTTGTGTTTTTGTGCCAGGGCAAGGCGTAAAAATAATATTTGCGCCGTTGTTGAGTGATAAAATATCGTATGGGTGCGCGCTCATGGTAAGTCCTTTATTTTTAATGAATTTGCTTTAATACGCTCACTATAGCGTGTTTTAGTTACAAGTTTAAGATTGAATAATAAGCACAAATGCTAGATACTGTTTTTATATACAGTTATGGCGATATTATGAAAAAAGAATTACCAGCAAAATACTATTTAGCGCATTTTAGAGAGCTTATTGAGTTTGTAACTAGTAAATGTATGCATTTACTTGAGCCCAAACACAGCGAATTTATTAGTAAAATTAACCAGCTAGATGAGCAAAGCCAATGCATGTTGGCGCGTGTGTACTCGCGAAAGCCTTATTTAGTGCAGGCGCAATCGCTTAATTATGAAGAAATAACCTCGCCGCATCAGGCTATTTATACGCTAAAAAAAGCCGGTATTTTATTTCAACCAAACGAGCAGCATTATTCGCAGCTTTTAGCGCACTTAACTAAGCCTTCTTTGGTTGAGTTGCTAAGTAATTACAGTGAGCAAATAAGTTTTAAAAAGAGTGCCGCTAAAGGCGCGCTGGTGGATATTGCGCGTGAGTTTTTTAAAGCACGCCCACAAGAGCTTGCGCCACTTTATAGCCAGTATGTAATTAATAACCGCAGTGATTACTACGAGTATTTTGAGTTTTTATTTGCAGGTAAACTAAGCAGTGGAGATGTGAATCATCAAAACCGTTTTGTAATGCGAGACTTAGGCTTAACCGCTACGCGCGAAGGACACAGCGAGAGCTTGTCGCGTTTTGAAACACTTGACGAAGCGCAATCAAACTATTTATTAAACCGTTACCGGTTAGCATTTAAAAATATTACAGATGAGAGCGACTATGTTGCTTTAGCGTCGCAGGTTTTAGTGCAAGCTGCACATGGTGCAATTGCCGTTGTATTAAAAAACAAACTATTAGTTAGGCTTTATAGGCAGCTAAAAACAGTTGATAGCGAACTTGCTTTTAGTTTACTTGAAGGGTGCGTGGATGATAGCGAAGCACAAGAAATTCAAATAAGAGAGCAATACAGGCTTGGCAATAAAGAGTGGGTAAAAGCTCGATTAGAAGCCATTATCGAAAACCCACTTACTGATGATTTACTTTATTTTGCTGACGATTTTTTAATGCGTAAGTTTAATAAAAAAACACGTTCGCGTTTAAGTGCCATGCTTGCCGACACTCAGTGCGTGCTAGAAATAGATGAACTGTACCGAGGTGAAGTAGAGCAGGGCGTAAACGATTATTATACTCGCGAAGGTATGGCTGTATTTAATACCGAAAACACGCTTTGGCAAAGTTTGTTTGGTTTAGTATTTTGGCACGAGTTATTTGTGGAGTCGCCTTATCCGCCATGCAATGAGTTTGATATTTATCCGCAAGTATTAAGGCTTGGTAATTTTTATGAAGCGCAGCAAACACAGATAAACGAGCGCTTAGCTCAGTGCCAAACGTCGCAAGCATTACTTAATTTAGTATGCAAAAATGCAGCGCAATATTTTGATCAGCCCAATGGCTTATTTAGATGGCGCAGCAATTTATTAGAGCCACTAGAGGCACTTATTTTAAACAGCCCGCTTGAAGCGTTAATTGCGCACTTAACGGCAATGAGTAAACACTATTTACAGCTAAAAGACGGCTACCCCGACTTAATGGTTATTAATAATGGCCAAGTACATTTTGAAGAGGTAAAAGCCCCAGGCGATAAGCTTAGGCGCAACCAATTAACCACCATTGATAATTTAAAAAATGTGGGTTTTACAGTACATATTGCTGCAGTTAAGTGGTTTGTAGACCCTAACCGTATTTACAGCGTGGTTGATATAGAAACCACGGGCGGCTTAAAAGGCGGCAACCGAATTACCGAAATTGGCATTGTTAAAGTGCAGCACGGTAAAGTAATTGATACCTGGACGAGCTTAGTTAACCCCGAGCGCCATATACCTGGCTTTATTACGTCATTAACCGGTATTAGCGACAGTATGGTTTACAACGCGCCTGTATTTGCCAATATAGTTAAGCCGCTATTAGATAAACTCGCAGGCAGTATTTTTGTAGCCCATAACGTTAATTTTGACTACGGCTTTATTAAAAAAGAGTGCGAGATGGCAGGGCACTTTTTTAAAATGCCAAAAATGTGCACCGTGGTTGAATCGCGCAAAGCGTTTAAAGGCTTAAAGTCGTATTCGCTTGGTAACCTTAGTGCGCATTTTGATTTAAATTTAACCAGCCATCACCGCGCATTGGCCGACGCAACCGCCACTGCCGAGCTGTTATTGCTGATACAAAATAGTGAAACGCAAACGCCGTAGGGTATTGGCTTACCTTTAAGTATTTGAAATTTAGTTAATAAGTGATTTTATTGTAATTTTTTAATTTATTTTGGAATAAAGTGTTTTTGTAAATCGTCTTCTTTATGTCAATCCGACAAACTAGAGGACAAAACAATGACTAAATTAAATAAAATTGTAAGCGTAATGATGTTAAGCGGTGTGTGTACTTTTACAGGTGCAGTGCACGCCGCTGATATTGAAATATCTCAGTCAACGTCGGCGCAGCAACAAACATCTACATCTATTGCGCTTTCACAAAATGGTTTAACAGCCAGTGGTAGCAATGACACAAACGCATCTAGCAATACACAAGTAACGGCAGATGACTCGCAAAACACAGATTCAACGGCGAATAACACGCAAACTCCAGCGCAAGAAAGCAGTGAGGCCGCAGAGCCTGCAAATTCATTAGTTGCATCTGCTAGCTCATCTTTAAATAACTCATTGAACGCATCGGCCTCGTCTTTAAATGCCACAGGTAATACCACAGTCAATACAGCGCTCGATGCAACAACGCAGTTAACCTCATCGGCGGGTAATTTAACAACCGCTGTGAGTCAATCGTCATTACTTTCTGTTAGCTCTGAGCAAGGCGCTCAGCCTGATACTACTGATACACCAACAGATGCCTCTTTACTTTCAAATGTGAGTAGCGCAACCGATTCAGTAACACAAGCTGATGCAGCGAGTGCGCTTAATGCGGGTGAGCTTACAAACCAATTAGCAATTACTAATACGGCTGCAAACTCAGTGAGTTCTGCACTGCAGGTAGGTGATGCAATTAATACCAGTAATGAAATTGTAAGTAGTGTTCAGCAATCTTTAATTGCCAGTGTGCAAGATAGTACGGTTAGCAGTTTACAAAGCACGGTACAACAAAGTGTTAGCGGGCAGGTGAGTGCAGCGGTTACTGATCAAATTAGTAACGATGTAGCACTTAGCACCGCAAGTGAAGTAGTAACCAACATTACTAACGACTTAGACCTAGGCCTTTAATACGCCGCGTGTTTGCACAAATGCCGAATAGGGAAACCTATTCGGCCTGTTGGAGAATAAATATGAAAGCAGTTATAACCGCCACATTGTGTGTTTTTAGTGCCCAAGCGGTGCTTGCACAAACCAACCACGTTAAAACACCTGAGCAAAATAAACCCTTTAAAAGTAGCTTTGAGCTAAATGCAGATGCAGAAGTTGGGGTATTGAGCAATTCAGCGCTCTCTGTTCAGGAGCTTGATGATATTTCGTCACAAAGCGACAGTGGCATAAAAACCGTAGCCGGTGTTAATGCAAAATGGCAATTAACCAAAGGCGCTAAATTAACCTCAAGCTATAAGTTTGAACAACAAGACTACGATGAATTTGATCAATACGATTTAGACCTGCATCAATATGGTTTAGATGGCAGTTATAGCTTTAATAGCCATGAGCTAGGGGTTCGTTACGATGGCGCAAAAGCAAATGTAGATGGCGATACATTTTTACATTTTAATCAAGCCAGCGCCTACTATGGCCATTTTTTAAACCCGCATACGTACTTGCGTATGAGTGTAAAAACCAAAGCTAAACGTTTTGCTACTGCAAAAGCACGTAATGCCGACGGCGTAGGCGGCGATGTAGCGCTTTATCATTTTATAAATAACGGCCAAACCATGCTAATGGCAGCGCTAAGTGCCGATAAAGAAAACGCCGACGACAACCAATACGACTTTAACGGCTACGGTTTTACTACTAAAGTTACGCACAAATTTACGGCCTTTAATGTAGCGAATAAAGTGGGCGCAGGCTGGCGTTATCAAAATAAAGATTACGATGAGCAAACAACGGATGATTTTTTTGAGCAAATACCGTCGCGAGATGAGCACAGAAATGTCGTTAATGCGTTTTATAACCTAGCTTTATTTGAGCACGTAACACTCATAGCCGAGGCTGAATATGGCGATTATCAATCAAAGCTTAGTAGTAATACCTATACGCAATCGGTTTTATCGGCGTCAGTTAAAGTGCACTTTTAGGTGGGTAAATGGCGCCATAACCAAAGGTGGTGTCTTTGCCTTGCTCGCCTAAGTCGACGGCAAGCGATGTAAGCTCGTTAAGTGCTTTGGTTTTATTATTACCATGTTTTAACAATAAACAACTTAATGCCGCGCTTACATGCGGCGCCGCCATTGACGTACCCGACTCCCTCCCAAATTTTCCATTGCCTTGGCTTGTAACAACATTTACACCAAGGGCTGCAAAGTCTATGTAATCGCCTTTATTTGACCATCTATAAATGTGGTTTGTTGCATCAATAGCACTTACCGCTATCACGCTTTTATACGCGCCTGGGTATAACGGCTGCGACGCCGGACCTTGATTACCCGCAGCTGCTACAATTAAACCATTTTGTTTTATTGCTGCAGTAATACTTGCTTCTAAAATTGCGTTATTTGGCCCCGTTAGGCTCATATTTATTACGGGGATTTTATTACTAACTAGCCAGTTAAGTGCCTCTACTAAGGCAAATAAAGTAGCCCCTTGTGCATATTCAGATTGCCTATAAAACACCTCGGCACTGTAAAGCTCTGCACTGCCTAAAAGCGGGTTAAGTTTTGCGCCTTTACCTGTAATTAGCCCTGCAATGGCGGTGCCGTGTAAATTTGGCGAGCTTAACCCTTTAGGTAAAAAGCTTTGCGTAGTGATATTTGCACCTTCAAAAGCACTGTGTTTGGTATTAATGGCGCTGTCGATCATGCCAATTTTTACGCTTTGTGTGCAGTAGGGGGCAATAGAGTTATTTGGTGTTACTTTTTCGGTAGGCTCGCCTGTTTGCGCTTGGTATATGTGGTTTCGGTCAAGTATTGCAGACTCATCTAAGTTAAGCGCTTTTAATAACTCACTTTTAGAATTAACACCTTGGGGCACGTTAAAGCGCACTAAGCTCATGTTAAGTGCGTTGTAATTTTTTACCGATACAATGGTTACATTTTGCTGTTTTAGGGTATTAAGTTGTTGGCTATTTGCCATTAATAACCATTGGCGCTCTATTGCTCTAAAGCCGTTTTCTAGCTCTACTTCAACAAATGCGGTGTTTTGGCTATTTATATTAATGTTAAGCACATTGGGTAAGCTGCTAATTGGCTCATTAATTTTCGCTTTTAGTTCATCAATCGAAACTTGTGGTACAGGCACCGGAAGTGGCAGGCGCTGTGCGCGCTCTATAGTTTGCTCAATACGCTGCTCTATTGGGTTTAACTGCTCAAGCACTTGATCGACTCTCACTATATTGGCAGAGCTCGTTGCGCTAAATATGCAAAGCGAAGCGGCTATTATGTGTTTAACGCGTGTGTTTTTAATATTCATAGTGGGTTACTTCTATTAAATTTATCATGCTGGTTAGTTAACGTTTAACACATAGAAATATTTCATTATTCAAATTATTTTGATTCTTTGGGAATAAATGTTTTTTTGAATCGTCTTCTTTATAAAAGGGGTAAAAATCAATGAACGAAACTCTAAAAACCTTATTGCCCATGCTTAGGCGTTTTGCCTATTCGCTAACGGGTAGTAAAGCAGATGCAGATGATGTAGTGCAAATAACAATTGAAAAACTATTAGTAAAAGGCATTCCGGATGACGTTGAGCCTGCTAAATGGGCATTTAAAATTTGCCGTAATGTGTGGATAGACGAATACCGCTCACGCAAGGTAAGGCAAAATACGGCTCATGCCGATATTTTACCAGAGCCAATATCAAGTAATGAGCACCACACTCTCGAAAACAAACAAATGCTTAAAAATGTAAATACAGCACTTGGGCAATTACCCGAAGAGCAACGCGCCATAGTATCGCTGGTGGCAGTGCAGGGCATGGCTTATAAAGAGGTAGCACATACGCTAGATATACCTATAGGCAGTGTAATGAGTAAATTATCGCGCGCACGCAGTACACTTTATAATTTAATAAAACCCGACTTTAAAAAGGAGCAAGTATGAACATTAACGACGAAACACTTAGCGCCTTTTTAGACTCAGAACTAAGCGAGCACGAAATGGAGCAAGTGCGCAAAGCCCTTGAAACCGATGATGAGCTAGTAATGCGACTTGCAGAATTTAGCGAAGTAGACATGTTAGTAAAAGAGCACGCAACAAGTATTGACGACGCACCACTTAGTGACTCATTAGCTAAAACGGTTGCAAAGCTTGATATAGCAACGACAAAAAACACGTTAAACAGTAATGTAGTAACGTTAACGCCTTGGCAAAAGGTTAAGCAATCGGCTAATAAAAGTATAGCAATAGCAGCAAGCGTAGCTGTGGTATTTGGTAATGCAATGACGAGCTATTTACAACCCAGTGAGGCGCAAAACTTAGTAGCCAGCAATACAGCTTCAGCCCTTAATACGCAGCTAAGTAGTGGTGTGTTTGAGCAAAGTGATGGCTCAGTATTTAGCGCACAGCTTAGTTTTAAAAATCAGCAAGGTGAGCTTTGTAGGCAGTATGCACTAAGCTCAAATAATACAACGCAAACAAGCATTGCTTGTAAAACGCAAAGCGGTTGGCAAATTAAAGCGCAAACAGCTACGCAGCAAAGTAACAATGGCGCGCAATATCAAACGGCGTCTAATAACAGTGACTTAGATGCTGTTATAGATAGCATGATCAGCGGCGCACCACTCGATAGAGCGCAAGAGCAGCAAGCAATTAGCGCAAAGTGGCAGTTAAACAAATAATAATGTGTATAAAACGAGGTGAACTATGAAAACATCTATTTTAATTATCAGTATTTTACTTATGGCGGGCTGTGCATCTAAACCTGATTATCGCGCCGCAAATAATGGCTCACAAGGTTACAGCGAGCAAAAAATTAGCGACGATCAATACCGCGTCGAGTTTAAAAGTGTGTCAAACAACGTAGCCGATGCCGCTGACTATGCATTATTGCGCGCGGCTGAGCTTACACAAGCACAAGGCTACGACTGGTTTGTTGTAACCAACAAAGAAACCTTTGTTGAGTCTAAATCGCAAGCTCCCGCGTCATCTATTAGTGCATCACAAAGCCAGCAATATGAGCGAAACTGTGGTTTATTAACCTGCGAAACTCGTGCACGCCCAACAAGCAGCGTAGGCGTACAGGTAAGTAACAATGATAAACGCAAAGAAGTGCACACCTTAATTGATATTAAAATGGGCAAAGGCATTAAACCAAGCGACAATAGTTTTAGCGCCCAAGACTTAATTGAAAACTTAAGCAAAAAGGCGAAAAAGTAAGCTTTTTTGGTAAAAGTGCTTGATATAAGCACTTAGCTTGTTTTAGCTAAGTGCTTTTTTCGTGGTAAAAATCCAGTAACCAGCATAGTGCCCACAATGACAAATAATGCGCCTAATAATGTATTTGGCCCAACTTGCTCATCTAAAATTAAATGCCCCCAAAAAATGCCAAATAGCGGAATTAAAAAAGTGACTGTTAACGCCGAGGTAGGGCCTATATCTTCGATTAATTTAAAAAATAAAATATAAGCAAGTGCGGTGCACATTACTCCTAATACGAGTACACCTAGCATAACGTTGGTGCTTGGTATTTCTCGTATTGGCATAAATAAGATAAGCGGTAATACCATAAAGCTTGAAGCCCACATTGAGCCATGGGCGTTATCGAATGGGGGCAGTTTAGGCGCGTTTTTAGTGTAATGCGATGCAATGGCATAGCAAAGTGATGCGCTTAATGCTGCTACTATGGCCAAAATTGATTGGCTATTTAACACAAAATGATTTTGCCCAACCAAAATAACTACGCCAATTAAACCCAGTAGTAAACCAATCACCATACTTTTATTGGGCTTTGTTTTTGTCCATAAAATTCCAACAACAACACCCCATATTGGTGTTGTAGAATTTAAAATTGAGAGTGTGGATGCGCTAATAGTTTGGGCTGCGTAAGCAAAAAATAAAAACGGCAGAGCAGAGTTAAACGCGCCTATTATAAAAAAGTGTTTTGTGTGCTCAGTAAACGCCAAGCGGCGTTTTAAGTACAGCGCCACAATAAAGAGGGTGAGTGCGGCAAAGCCAACTCTAAATTCTATTAACACCGCTGGGCCTAAGCTGTTAGCTGCCATTCGCATAAATAAAAATGACGCGCCCCAAATTGCAGCCAGAAAAAATAACCGAAGTAAACTTGCTAAGCTCATGATAGTATTTTAATTATACAAACAGGATTACACAATAGCAGGCTTTGCAAAGAGTGTAAGCCAGATTCGGTACTCGCATATAAAAATAATAAAGGACTAGTTATGGCTAAATGTATATCGGTTGCAGCAATTTTGGCTGTAGGTTTATTAGGTGGGTGTGGGTCGACCCCT
Source organism: Pseudoalteromonas sp. SR41-7 (assembly GCF_014163935.1). Taxonomy (NCBI): domain Bacteria; kingdom Pseudomonadati; phylum Pseudomonadota; class Gammaproteobacteria; order Alteromonadales; family Pseudoalteromonadaceae; genus Pseudoalteromonas; species Pseudoalteromonas sp. SR41-7. The sequence continues at coordinate 89,125 of NZ_JACJEF010000011.1, forward strand.
GTTAGCCTATACAGCGACAATACAATGAAGAAAAAAGAATACAATGGTATTAATACCAATCCGCAATAATACTTAATCATTTTGCGGGGCTAAACGTGTCGCTACCTGCGTTAAAAAATTTTCATTTAGAACAACTAAATAGCGAATTTTTTGCCTAGCTATCAACAAGTTTCTCCATCCTCAAAATAGATTACTTAATTAAGCGAATTGGTATAAAGCGTATAAAAAGGGGCTGTACGAGCAAGCTTTTTATGATTTAAAAGAGCCGGCAGCACTTGGCTATAAAAGTGCACAATATACGTTGGCATTCATGTTTTTAAAAGGCCAATACTTGGAGCAATCTACTAAACTCGGAATGGGCTGGCTAGGTGTTGCAAAAGAAGAGGGGGTTGAGAATTGGTCTGCGCAATACGATGCATTTTACAGTGCAGCGACTACGCAGCAAAAACAACAAATAGACGAAACAGTTGAGTTGTATATAACGCAATTTGGCGTTAAAGCACAAAATATGACCTGTCGGCGTTCAACTTCGCCTAGACGTACATTTGGTGAAGTTAAATGTAGTAGCTCACATCTAATCTGACAGTAAACGCAAATAGTTTAGACTTTATCTGACAAGCAGCTATGAGCGAATAACGGGCGGCCTCTCTAGCGCATTTTTGTAAAATTATCAGTTACAGTCTCGTTAGCTGGAAAGCCTCTAAATTCTAATAGCAACCGTCTTGCAGTGGTAGAGTTCCAAAAAAGCAAAGTTTATATTTAAAGAGGATTACTTTTTATCCACTTTTTCAAGTGGTCAATGAAGTTCTTAACTATTATCGATTGGTTTTTCCTAGAAGGATATAACAGGTTAATTGAAATTGAGGGGTCGCATTCCCAGTCCTCCAAAATAACCTTTAAGCGCTCTTGAGCAACACTTTCTTTAATGTGCCAATCTGACAAAAGCGCGATACCGTGGTCTAATTCCACCATACTCAAAACGCTGTCTCCTAAGCTAGAAGAAAAGGCAGGGTTTAACTTAACTGTTTTCCGTTCACCTTCTCTAATGAATGACCAATTAGTTTCATTACCAACGGTTAATAAAGTATGCTCTGTTAAATATTCAGGTGAATGTGGCACTCCTCTCTTTTCTAAATAACTCGGCGTTGCACATAAGACTCTCTTTGTATCGGATAGCTTTTGACCTATTAACGATGAGTCCCGCGAAGGGCCATGCCTAACAGCTAAATCAACACCTTGTTCAGTTAAATTTACCAAGCTGTCAGTAGAAATGATTTCAATATTAACTTGCGGGAAATTTTTTAAAAAGCTGCTAATCACAGGTAATAAATAGCTTTGCGTAAAAGAAGCCGACGCAGTTATTTTTATTTTTCCTTTTAACGTATTAGTTGGGTCAAGGTCATGTTTAATCTCATCACTAATACTTAACAGTCTTTGTGCATGGTTATATAGCTTCTCACCTGTAAATGTCGGACTAAGAGTCCGAGTTGTTCTATAAAATAATTTCGCACTCAGTCTGTTTTCGAGCGCTATCAACCTTTTACTTACTGCCGCAGCCGTTAGATTGTGAGCATCAGCAGCCATTCGGATAGATTTGAGTTCAAAAATCGTACTGAATATCTTCAGCTCTTCTATGGAATCAATCACATTATCAACCTTTCGGAATTAATCATTAAACCTTTGGTGTGTTTCTGGTAGTTAATTATGTTGATAATATCACTTTCGTCAATAACAAAGAGGTAAATTTTATGAAAGCAATTGCAATTAATGGCCATGGTGATGTTGATGTTCTACACGAAATCGAAGTTGATGCACCAAAACCAAAACGTGGTCATGTCGTAATTGATGTAAAAGCGACAAGTGTGAATCCTGTAGATACTAAAATCCGTAAAGGCAGTGAAGGTACTGCTGGTATGGTTTACCCTGCAATCCTTCACATGGATGTATCGGGTGTAATCAGTGAAGTTGGTGAAGGTGTAACTAACTTCAAAGTTGGTGATGAAGTGTATGGTTGTGTCGGTGGTATTGTTGGCATTCCAGGTACTCTAGCTGATAAGGTTGAAGCTGACGCTGTATTATTAGCACACAAACCTAAAACGCTTAGCTTTGGTGAAGCGGCTAGCTTGCCTTTAGTAGCAATTACCGCTTGGGAAGCAATTATTGGTCGAGCTGAAATCCAGCCGAGCGATAAAGTTTTAGTTCATGGTGGTACAGGTGGTGTAGGCCACATCGGTCTACAGCTTGCGAAAGCGCTAGGTGCACATGTTACAACGACTGTTGTAGATGAAGAACGTGCAGAAATTGCAAAACAATTGGGTGCAGACGAAACGGTTCTATTCCCTAAAGAAGAACCAAAGGAATATGTTGAAAGATTAACCAATGGTCATGGTTTCGATACTGTATTTGATACAGTGGGTGGGCCAGTTCTGCAAAACTCACTAATCGCTGCAAAACTGAAAGGGCATGTTATTTCTACAATTGGTTATGCTGATTATAACTTAACTGAAATGCACTTTAAGGCTCTTAGGTTAGATCTTGTATTTATGGCGATTTCGATTATTCACAATATCGATAGAGATACTCACGGTGACATTCTACGCCGACTTGCTGGGCTTGTAGATAAAGGCCAAGTTAAACCTTTGATTGATAGTTTCCCTTTCACTTTGGATGGAGTTAAAGCTGCTCACTCTCGTCTAGAGTCAGGATTAGCTACAGGCAAAATCGTCATTGAACGTTAATTCTCTCTTCTTGAACTAAAGGCTGTGTAAGCAGCCTTATACACCAAAATAGAGGTTAAAAATGAACAATGAAGTTATGATTGTTGTGGATATCCTATGTGAAACACAGCATTACAACACCGTTTTAAACGCAATTTATAAGTGCGCAAGTGAAAGTGTGCTTGAAGATGGGTGCGAGCGTTATGATGTTTACCCTGATACGAATGGTTCACAAAAGATCACATTGGTTGAAATGTGGCGTGACATAGATTCTTTAGAACAACATAAGAGTCTGCCGCATTATCTTCAATTACAAGCCTCATTAGAAGATAGAGTGCTATCAGTCGATATTCAAACAGCTCGTGTGTTTTAAGGTTTGTGATAAATGAAGTATCTTCACACAATGCTGCGCATATCAGATATTGAAGCATCACTGAGGTTTTTCTGTGAAGGTTTAGGGTTGAAGATTCTTAAAAGGAAAGACTACTTTAAAGATAAGTTCACTCTAATCTTTTTAGCTGCACCAGGTGATGAAAGCGCTCAAATTGAACTTACGTATAACTGGGATCCTGATTCTCTATATTCTGGACGAAACTTTGGGCACATAGCATACAGGGTTCAAAACATATATGAGACATGCGCTCATTTACAGGCACTAGGTATCGAAATAAATAGACCTCCTAGAGACGGTCACATGGCCTTTGTACGCTCCCCAGATGATATTTCAGTCGAGTTGTTACAAGCAGGTGAGCCGCTACCACAAGCTGAGCCTTGGGCTTCAATGCCAAATATTGGTAGTTGGTAAAGTATTAAATATGTAACCAACGAGTCCGTTGGTTAAATTTGTATGAGAAAGATATTATGAAATTTCTATTATTATTCATGACGCTAGTTTTCGTTGCCCCAAGCTTTGCTGCGGATAAAGTCCTTTTCGTATTTACTAGCCACAATAAGATGGGTTCGTTAGATATGAAAACTGGCTTTTGGTTAGGTGAGTTAACACATCCTTATTACGTCCTTGCTGATGCAGGCTTTGGAGTTGATGTTGCTAGTATTGATGGTGGAATGGCCCCAATAGACCCTAAAAGTCTAGATTTTTCAGATGAAAACAATGCTAGGTTTATAAATGATAAAAAGCTCATGGCTTCAATTATAAACACCATAGCAATTGAAGATGTAAACAGTGAAGATTATCAAGCGGTAGTTTATGCAGGAGGACACGGAACAATGTGGGACTTCTCGAACAATGAACTTATCAATAAGTTAACCGCTTCAATATATGAAAGAGGCGGTGTTGTAAGTGCTATTTGCCACGGGCCAGCTGCTTTTACAGATGTAAAACTTAGTAACGGACAATACGTCGTTGAAGGAAAAAAATTAGCTGCGTTTACTAACGAAGAAGAGTCAAATATTGGACTAACAGATGTGGTTCCGTTTTCACTACAGGATACTTTAATTTCTAGAGGTGCAAAGCACATTTATGGTGCAGCGTGGGTAGAAAATGTAGTGAATGATAAGCGAGTAATTACTGGTCAAAACCCACAATCTGCTCGAAAAGTTGGTGAAGAAATTCTGTCCGAACTAAAAGATATCAAATCGATTAATTCTAAGAGCTTTATTAATTAGTGGGTTGTAAGTGAAATGCTAATAAAGAATTGGAAGTAGCACCTAGTGAAAAATATCTTAATATTAAATGGCGGAAAAAGTTTCGCTCACTCTAAAGGTGAACTGAATAGTTCCCTTGCAGCCTTTGCTGAAAACTTCTTTAGACAGAGAAACTGCAATATTAGTAATACGACTATCGATAAAGGTTATGATGTTGATGAAGAAATATCTAAATGGCTATGGGCAGATTTGGTAATATTTCAGATGCCTGCATGGTGGATGGGGCCTCCATGGACTGTGAAAAAGTACATGGACGAGGTTTTCACCGCCGGACACGGGAAGTTGTATGAAAGTGACGGTAGGTCTAGAAGTGATAGTTCAAAGAACTATGGCTCTGGCGGCTTACTTCAAGGTAAAAAATACTTGCTTTCTGTTACGTGGAACGCCCCAATGGAAGCTTTCATTGATAATGAGCAGTTCTTCGAAGGAGTCGGGATAGATGGTGTGTATTTGCCAGTGCACAAAGCAAATCAGTTTTTAGGAATGGAGCCACTAGAAACTTTTATTTGTAGTGATGTCATGAAAAACCCAAAAATTCAAGCTGATATGGAACGGTACAAACTACACTTAGAGGATGCAATTGTAAACCTGATTTGGTAGTTTTAAGTGTTTCAAACAGCTTTACTCAGTGGACTTTTTGTCCCCTTATAACACCATATACATATGTTATATGGTGTTTTATGTAGATAGCTTCTGATCTTTCCCAAAATAAACACAGCGACTTTGAGTCAACACATATACAACTGTCAGATTCGATTGAGTTCTATTATTCGAATCTGACAGATCAAGTTAAGATTTATTCAAGAAAATTGATTGCACTAAGCACGAAGGTAGCGTTACCGAGCACGACATACAGATAATAGAATAGAGTTATGACTTTTCTAGCTTCTTTTCAAAGTCGCTTTTAACTATTTCAAGTGCTTTAAGTACTTCTTCTGGAGCAACATCGTGTTGCTCTAGTATCATAATTAAATCTACTGCAAGTTTCATATGTGTAGGGGCTTGATCAAGTGGACTTGTCATTTAACTCTTTCTTTTTTGATATTTGGCTGATGGCAACGTTTATTGCGGTTTGTACACGTTGTTCCATATGTATGCGTTCTGATTGCGGTAAATAAAACGCCATATCTACATCGTAGCGAATATATCGTGGCGGGAGCTGATTTAGTACCGTACAACAAAAGTCAGCCATTACATCTTCATCATATTTTTCATCAAGTTTAAGTTTGATAACTTCCTCGACTACAATCTTTTCGTAATAGTTGTGTATGTCTTCGTGTAATCGCATATTCCCACCGCTTTAAAATAATCCGTTTAACTGAGTCTATACTATGGCTTGCTATAAATCGATAGCGGCTTTAAATAGTTGTTTATGAACATTAATTAGTGAACTCAAATTACGCTGATAACCTCCGCCTAGGCCGCACATTAGTGGGATTTGGTGTTGCTTACAAAAGTTGAGAGTAAAAAAGTCGCGTTTATATACGCCATTAAGCGATACATCAAACAAGCCTAACTCGTCTTTTGTGTAAATATCAGCACCTGCATTATACAAAATAATATCGGGGTTATGAATACGCACGCAAAAATCGAGTGCTTGCTCTAATGTAGCAAGGTACTCAGCGTCGGTTGTTTTAGCGGGCAATGCAAAATCGTAGGTGGACTCTTGCTTATTACGAGGAAAATTTTGTTCACAATGAATTGAGCAGGTAATAATTTGGTCATGATTTTGAGTGATTTGTGCTGTGCCATCGCCTTGGTGTACGTCGCAATCAAAAATTAAAACAGTGTCGACTTGCTCTGTATTTATTAAATGTGCTGCTGCAATAGCTAGATCGTTAAAAATACAAAAACCGCTACCGTAATCACTGTATGCATGATGATAGCCACCACTTAAATTAGCCGAAAAACCATGTTTTAGCGCGTGTTCACTACTTTGGATGCTTGCACCAACTGATAGTAATGTGCGCTCTACCAATTCATTTGAATAAGGGAAGCCCATTTTTTTTATGGCTTTATTGCTAAGAGTCCCATTTAAAAAGTCATCTATATAACGTTGGCTATGACATAGCGAAAGTTGAGATTTGGTTGCTTTTTTAGGCTCTTGAAAGTGAATAGCCGAAACACCTAGGTTTTCTATTTCTGTTTTAAGTAACTTATACTTTTGAATAGGGAATCGATGACGTTCTGGGAGTATAAGGTCTGAATACAATGGATGATAATAAAGCTGCATAGTAAAGTGCGCCTTAACGCAGCTGCTGTTTTTCTACTTGTTGAATTTTATCTTCGGTGGCAGAAATTGCTTTTCTGCAGCGGCCTAATCGAGCGTGTGTGCTTAATATTTCAAGGTTAAGCTTTTGTGCTTTAGCAGGCGAGGCTTTATCCATTTGCATTTTTCGCTCTTCAATCATGAGCACTAAACGGCGTTCAAACTCATGGTTTTGTTTTAATTCGTCGTAAAGCTCATGGGATGATTGCATTATTTTTTGCACAGCTTGCTTATAAACGGTTTGCTTAGGGCGTGGTTTATAATGGCTTTTGTTTTCTTTAACCCAAATAGGCGTTGATTTAATAACATTGAATACAGCTTGTATTTGAGCTGCAATACGTTCAAGCGCGTAGGTATAAGCATGGCGATGCTCGCTTGGCGGTAACCTTGAAACTTCGTCTTCTATTTCTATTACGTAATCGGCTAGGTTCATGCTTTTGGTACTAAAAACTGCGCGGTCAAACAAGCTAGGTTGTGCTTGCATGTAACGATTTTTAGAAAAAAGTTTAGCTTTATCAAATTGCTCAGCTTGTTGTTTTAGCGTTGCAACTTGTTGGCGTAGTTTATCTAAAGCCATTGAATGCATATTAAAAGTAAGCCTCGTAAATTAGTTTTAATGCTAAAAGTATAACCATAGTATTAAATACTGGGCGAATAAATTTGCTACCAAAACGTATTGCTGAATGCGCCCCAAACCATGCGCCTAGCATAATAAAAAAGCCCATTGTTATGCCAAGTAAAAAGTTTACATGGCCGAGTGCAACAAAGGTAATTAAAGATATAAAGTTAGACACAAAATTCATTGAACGCGCTAAACCACAGTTGAGTAGCAGGTTCATTTTGTAAAGCATGCCATTAGAAGCAGTCCAAAATGTACCCGTACCTGGGCCTGCTAAACCATCAAAAAAGCCTAATGCTAAACCTTGTAGCCATTGTTTTATTTTCATCGCTTTGTTTAGTTTAGGAAGTTCATCGCCTTCGGTGGTGCTTAAATTACCAAATAAGCTATAGCCAGCAACTAAAATAATAATAATGGGGAGTAGTTTGTTTAAAAAATCGATACTTAAATGATCAACAATAACAGTACCTATCAATGCACCTATTGCGGTAGCAATAATGGAGGCTGCCCAAAACTTAGGACTAAATAAGTTCTTTTTATAGTATGTATAGCTTGCCGTTAACGAGCCAAAGCTAGCCGCTAATTTATTGGTGCCTAATGTTAAATGTGGAGGTAAGCCAGCAGTTAATAAAGCGGGTACAGTTAACATGCCACCGCCACCGGCGATAGCGTCTATAAAACCTGCGGCAAGTGCAACAGCACATAAAACAGCCCAGGTTGTTGGATCGAGTGCGAGTTCAAACATTAATAATCTATTTGTCTTTTAAAAGGTGGTAGGGTGTCGAGCATGGCTTTACCGTATCGCTTAGTAACTAAGCGTCTATCGAGAATAGTAATACAGCCTTCATCACTCTCTTTTCGCAGCAGTCTACCACAGCTTTGTACCAATTTCTTTGCGGCATCTGGCACGGTAATCGTTAAAAACGGGTTACCACCTTTGCTTTGTACAAATTCTGCTTGCGCTTCTTCTATTGGCGAAGTAGGTACAGCAAACGGAATTTTAGTAATTATTAGGTTCTCTAAATATTTACCTGGTAAATCAAGACCTTCCGAAAGGCTCTGGGTTCCAAATAAAATACTGCCTTTGCCTTCGTCTACATTTTTAGTGTGTAATTTAAGCAATGCTTCTCGCGACATCTCACCTTGTACTAATAAGTTAAAACCTTTTGTTCTAAGAAACTTTGTTACGTGGTCCATTTGCCAGTAAGAAGCGAATAGTACAAGGTTCGCTTTTTTATCATTTAGGTACTCTGGTAAAGTTTTAGCTAGGTGATCACTAAAGTCTTTATCGGTAGGTTCTACTTTAGATACCGGAATACGTAAAGTGGCTTGTTTTGGGTAATCAAAAGGAGAAGGTACTTTAATAAATTTAACGCCTTCTTCTTTAGCAAGTCCTGTTTCGTAAGCAAAGTGATCAAACGAGTCCAGTGCACTTAATGTCGCAGAGCACAAAACAGCGCCCGCGCATTCTCGCCACAATTTATCTTTTAGGTAATAACCGACCTCGATAGGGCAGTCGCTTAATAAGTGGTCGTGATGGCTTTTATATTCAAGACGTTTTATCCATCGTGCATGGGGAGCACCTTCGCCTTTTTTTGCGTAACTAAACCATAGTTTGTTTAGTTGCTCTAAGCGGTTTATGTATTGACCGCTTTCGCCTAGTATTGGGTCGGCAACGTAAGGTTTTATGTCGCCGTCGCTTACATCTTGGGTAAGGGTGTCGTGCATTTTGTTTAAACAGCGCAGCGCATCTTGCGTGGCTTCGCTTATGTCTTTTGCTTTACTGTGCAGCGATTGTGGAATTTCACCGTGCTCAAAGCGATAAGTATCGTCTTTCGAATATTCAAAGTCGGCATTATCAAGGATATCGCGAACTACTTTTAAATCTTTATTCGCGTCATTAATGCTGTCGCAAAGTTTAAAGTTTTGGCCAATGGCTCTTTGCCCTACTAAAACCTTCGCCATTTTCCCGCTAAACTTGGTGAGCTTATCAAGCCATTCTATTGTGCCTTTAATTGTTGCTGCGGCCGATGAAAAATCGCGTGTTATATGTGCTAAATGGTGCGCTTCATCAATTACATAAATGGTGTTGTCGGGCTCTGGTAAAATTTTACCACCGCCTAGGTCTAAATCGGCAAGTAATAAAGAGTGATTAATTACCAGTACGTCCATTTGCATTAATTGATTACGAGCAAGCTGAAACGGACATGTTTGATGGGCCTTCATTTGGCGTTGGCATGAATGTTTATCGCACGCTATTAAGTTCCACACTCTATCGGGTACGGTATCGGCCCAACTGTCTCTATCGCCTTGCCATTTTTTATTCACATATGCGTTATATAGCTCATTCAAACACTTGGTTTCCATTGCGCTCAATGGTGAAGTAAGCGTTGGCATAAAGTCCATTTGTGTTTGGCTATCGCCGTTTACAGCATTATGTAATTTGTGAGCGCAAATATAACGATGGCGACCTTTTACCAAATCAAATTTAAAGTCGAGGCCTGAATGCTTTTTAAAAAATGGGAGCTCTTTTGCTATTAATTGTTCTTGCAGTGCAACGGTTGCGGTAGAAATAACTAGCTTCTTTTTTTGCGCTAAGGCAAGAGGCAACGCGCCTAAACAATAGGCAAGAGACTTACCGGTACCGGTGCCTGCTTCAATTACGCAAATGCGCTGCTTTTTATGGTATTCGCCAGCAAGTGTTTTTGCTATTTCGGCTACAAGATAATTTTGACTGCTACGAGGGCGATAATCTTTTAGGTTACTAGCCACATGCTGGTGTACTTGCCTAATTGTTTTTTTTAGTGAGTCAGAAAGCATGGGATGATTTACCTAAAGTATGTATATAATTACAGTGCTATGGATTTTAGAGTTATAAGAGTGTAACTACAAGCAGCTTGTTTACTAATTTAGCCTATTAAGCAGTGGCGTTAGATGATTTGCATATTTTTTCCAGTCAGTCAGCGCTTCTTTGTAAATTGGCTTACGTACTTGTTCTGAACTGGGAGTTAAAACAGGGCGTTGGTTATTATAAAACTCATAACATGCTTGCTCTACTACTAAATTGCAATGTTCAAATAAATCATTAACCGTTTCAGTGAAGTTGTTTATTAAGCTTTCATAATTAATTGTATATATTTCGTCAGGATATACGCTATGCCAATGTGTCATCAGCTTATAATATTCATTCATGTAGTGAGCTAAATCTTCCTGATCGTAGCTATAACTATGGCCTTGTGAAAATGAGTGCTTATAAAGGCTCCATGCAGTCGCTTTTTTATCTCGTTGTACATCGATTATTTTTGCATTAGGGAATAAAGTTTTGATAAGAGCAATATGTTGAAAGTTGACTGGTTGTTTATCAATAAAGTAAGGCTTGTTATTGCGAAAAGGTTCAATGAATTTTAAGTAGCGTTTGGCTAATGTTGCCAAGTGCTCTTGAGTCAAACTATTTAGCTTATAAGGTACGTTGCTTTTTATCTGAAGGTTTTCTAACTCTACTGCAATAGAATTGATTTCTGATAATTCATAGCTAGCGTCAACATGGCTATGCGATGCCAGTATTTGCTCAATAAGTGTAGAGCCACTTCTAGGCAAGCTTACAATAAATATCAGCTGGACTTCATTTTCGGTTGAGGAATGTACTGTATTGGCTACTTTTTTGGTTAGGTATTTTTTACAGCGCTCATTAAAGTCATTAGTAATGTAAGGGGTAAGTGACTTTTGTAAATCGTTACTTATTCTTAGCTGCAAAAAGGCATCTTCGTATCTGCTATGTTGTTCATATGCTTTAGCTAAAGCAAAGTGAAGTTGTGCTCTATTTAATTTATTTGAGTCTATTGTTATCTGCTGTTCTAAATTAGCTATATTGAGCTGAGTGAAAGTATATGTTTTTAAGTTTGCTAAGTTCCAATAGGCTTCGCCGATATGGGGAGCTAGTTTTATTGTTTTGCAATAGTACGCAATAGCACTTTGGTTATTGCCAATTATCTTTTCTATGTTTCCAAGTCTTAAATTGCAATATGCGGGGTAATAATTTTTATTTAACAAAGATTGGTAATTTAGAGATGCATTTTTGAAGTCCATCATTTTTACATAGGCAGCAGCGAGTAGACTTTGGGATTGTGGTAGTAAAGTAACTAATTTGGTCGACCTATTATAAAAAGAGATTAGCTCTAAATATTGCTTTGTATTAAATAATGCTTCAATGTGCGCATCATAAGCGGCTGATTTTGTGCTATTTATATTTATATTATGAGAAGTAATAGCCAAATACGTTTTTAAGTCGTTTGCCTGAAAAGCTATTTTACTTAATAACACTAAAACACGGTATTCATTCGCTACAAGCTTGAGCAACTCATGGGCAATGTTTTCTGCTGGTTTTAATTCTTTGTTTAATAGATGCTGATTCGCTTTATCTAAACGTTGGTTAAACCAAGCAATCATCTCATATTGTTTAATGGCTTGTTGGTATTGCTCTTGCTCTTTTAACTGTCGATGTACTTGGGCTAATACTTGCCAAGCTTGATGGTGCTCTGGTGCAGTTTGAATTAAAGATAATATTATTTTTTTGGCTTGTTGAAGCTTGTTTTGTTGAAGGAGATTATTAGCGTGTTGGATAATTTCAGAAGGGCTCATTGAATGCTCATATTATTTTTTCTTAAGACTAACTTAGAAAGAAATAAAATATAACCTGCTTTACAAATTTTATTTTTGTCGTTTTTTATTACAAGGCTTATTTCATTAATGCACTTAGACTCGGGGTTTATTCTCTCTACAGAAACAGTTGATTCACCTTTGGGCGTAAGTTTTGTTATTTGGCTTTTAACTGAAAAAGGGCCATTAAAAGCAATTAGCTTACCAGAGTCAGTTGTTTTTTTTATCAAGTTAAAGGATAAAGCGACGGTAGAAAAAGTACTGCGGCTCTCAGATGTTTCTTTTGAAATTGTCCCTGTAGAATTAAAAGATTTTCAGCAGGGGACTGTGGCTGGTTGCTACTTTAAATCACTTAAACATTACTACAATGCGTTAAAAGCTCTAAGCGCAGAGGGCATTGTGACATACGAAGATGACATACGCCCTATAGATCGCTTTTTAATGGAGCGATTTATTAAAGGCTCCACATGGGTGAGAGGAGATATTACACAAAAAGACGGATATAGGCTGTTAACCAATTGCCAATTTAAAAATAACCCAGATGTAAATCCTAAGTTTAAAACAGTTTCTTTAGACATCGAGTGCAATGGAGAAGGGGTATTATTTTCCATTGGTTTGGTCGGTCATGGCATTGATTGTGTATTAATGATTGGCAGTCCTATTAAATATAGTGATGCAATTGAAATAATATGGTGTGTTGATGAAATCGATCTTTTACAAAAATTACAGCACTTTATAGCAAAAACAGATCCAGATCTTATTATTGGTTGGAACGTCATTGAGTTTGATTTTTCTGTTCTTCACTCCAGAGCTGAAACTCTAGGTATAGAATTGCGTCTTGGACGTAATAACGAAAAAATAAAAATACGAGTAGGCCATTATACTCGATTAACTATACCAGGAAGAGTTGTTATAGACGGTATAGACACGTTAAAAAATGCGACCTACCACTATGATAGCTTTAGCCTGTCAAATGTAGCTGCTAAGGAGCTTGGTGAGAAAAAGTTCATCAGTTCAAGTGACCAGCTAGCAGAAATTGAACGCCAATTTAATGATAATAAGTTATCCCTTGCGAAATACAATAGACAAGATTGCGTACTGGTTCTACGTATTTTTAACAAATTAAATTTACTTGATTTTGCTGTTGTTAGGAGTCAATTAACGGGGCTTGAACTTCATAGAATGGGCGGTTCAGTCGCTTCATTTGTTAACCTTTATCTGCCCTTACTTCACCGAAGTGGTTATGTTGCACCTAATTTAGGAGATCATGGCTTAAGTTTTGATAGTCCTGGAGGGTATGTAATGTCTTCAAAACCGGGGTTTTATAAAAATGTACTTGTACTCGACTTTAAAAGCTTATATCCATCAATTATGCGTACTTTTTGTATAGACCCTCTTGGTTTAATTGAGGGGTTGCTCAATCCAAAAGATGCAATCCCAGGATATAATAATGCACTTTTTTCAAGACATAAAAATCATTTACCAGCCCTTATAAAAACTCTATCAATAACAAGACAAGAAGCAAAAGATAGCCAAAAACCTATGTTATCGCAGGCTATAAAAATTATTATGAATAGCTTATATGGAGTGCTTGGTTCTCGGGGGTGTCGCTTTTACGATCCACGTCTTTCAAGTTCAATCACACTACGTGGGCACGATATAATGCAAACCACAAAAAAATGGATAGAGGAGTGTGGGTACAATGTAATTTATGGCGATACAGATTCAATATTCATTACTTTGGATGACGGTTTGAATACGCTTCAATGCGATGAAATTGGTAAACAATTAGCTATTAATATCAATCAACAGTGGGTACAAGAAATTAGTCAGAAGCACGACTTAGAGAGCTTTTTGGAGATTGAATTTGAAACCTTATACAGTCCTTTTTTTATGCCTACAATTAGGGGGAAAACGATGGGCTCTAAAAAACGATATGTAGGTCAAAAAATTAACAAAAATCACAATGAGCTAGTATTTAAAGGTGTTGAAGCAGTTCGAAGTGATTGGACTGAGTTCGCTCAAGAGTTTCAAGTAGAGTTGTTTGAAACTTTGTTCAGTAGTGACTATAAAATAAGCCTTTTAGAGGAGTTAGTTAATTCTTACTCTAGGCGTTTACAAAATGGAGAATTTGACGATAAATTAATTTATAGAAAAAGGTTAGGACAAAATTTAACTGAATATAAAAAGAATATTCCACCACATGTCCAAGCAGTTAAAAAATATAAAGCCCAGAACCCAAATTTTGAGGTGAAACGAGGGCAAATTATAGAGTATGTTTACACATTTGATGGACCAGAGCTCAGTGATACAAATAAAAGACTGAATTATCCTTTGTATATAAAAAAACAATTAGACCCAATAGCCGAAATGATTTTTAGTGCTATGGAAGTGACGCTATCAAAGAGCACTCAAACCTCTCTCTTTTAAGTTACCGTAAGCTAAAAGTTAACCTTTGTGAATTCAATCCCCCCTTTTTTTATAATTTCCCTTAATGCAGTAATGGCGCTATTTAATAATACCAATGTAAATTTTTTGATTTTAAAATTGTAATGCTTTAGCTTTGAAAGTGTTGGTAATTAACAATAAGTTAATTTTATGTTGACCGCATTGTATTGCTGGTATTATCATAACGTATGATTACCATTTATTAACAAATGGTAATCAAGCAAAAAATATAAAAAATATAAAGTATTCTGGGAGAATCGAATGTTAAATAATAAAGTTTCAAAAGCAGTTCGCTTAGCGATAGCTTTCGGTACAGCTTCAACAGCTGCTTTTTCAGCAAGTTCGTTTGCTGCTGATGAAGAAAAAGTTGATAAGGTTGAACGAATTGAAGTTACTGGTTCACGTATCAAACGTACAGATATGGAAACAGCTAGCCCAGTGCAAGTAACAACTGCTGAAGAAATTGCTGTTGCAGGTTTTACTCGTGTTGAAGACATGATGAATAGCTTACCGCAACTAGAAGCGTCTAATACTTCTTTCCAATCAAATGGTGCTTCGGGAACTGCAACTCTTGATTTACGTGGTATGGGTCCTCAGCGTACTCTTGTTCTTGTAAACGGTCGTCGTATGCAAGCTGGTGGTATTTACACACAATCAGCTGATATTAACCAAATTCCTGCTGCGCTAATTAAACGCGTAGATGTAATGACTGGTGGTGGTTCATCTACTTACGGTGCAGACGCTGTTGCTGGTGTTGTAAACTTTGTAATGAACGATCAGTTTGAGGGTTTTGAAGTTAATGTAGGTACAACTGCTTACCAACATAATAACGATAATGAATACATGCAAGGCCTAATGGATGATGCTGGCTTTGAATATGAAGAAGGTAATACGGGTCTTGATGGCGCGTCATTTGATTTTGCAGCGACTCTAGGTGGTGCATTTGATAGTGGTAGGGGTCATGCAGTAGCTTACTTTACTTACAACAGACAAAATGAATTACGCCAAGGTGCACGTGATTACTCATCTTGTGCTCTAAATGCTGCTGGTACAGCTTGTGGTGGTTCAGGTAATGCTGTTAACCCTAACTTTTATATCTCAGCTCCTAACGCTGACGGTGTTGTAGACTTTGGTGAAGGCCAGTACGAATACTGGACTCTAGGTCAAGATAGCAGCTTTATTCCTTCAGTTGGTAATACATATAACTACGCGCCAATTAACCACTTTATGCGTCCTGATGAACGTCATACATTAGGTATGTTTGCTAACTACGAAATCAATGATAGCTTCCGTCCGTTCATGGAAGCAATGTTTATGCGTAACCGCACTACAGCGCAGATTGCTGAGTCTGGTACGTTCTTTAATGATAATTACTCAATTGATTTTGATAGCCCATTATTAAATGATACACAACGTGCACAACTAACTGAGCGCTTTGGATTGACTTCTGGTGATCAGTTTGCAACTTATATTGGTAAGCGTAACGTTGAAGGTGGCCCTCGTGCAGACAGCCTTGAACATAACTCTTTCCGTTTAGTATTAGGTAGTAAAGGCGAAATTAACGACCTTTGGTCTTACGAAGCATTTGCTCAATACGGTTCAACTTCATCTTCTTCAGCATATGAAAATGATTTCTTTGGTCCGCGTATAATCACCGCTTTATCAGCAAATGGTGAAGATTGTAGCGCGACTTCTGGTTGTATTCCGTACGATGTTTTTCAGTTTGATGGTGTAACTGAAGAAGCTGCAGGGTCACTTACTGGTACGGCAATCTTGAACGGTGTTACTGAGCAATTGATTGTAAGTGGTTTTGTTACTGGCGAATTCGATTTCTCACTTCCATCTTCAGAGTACCCAGTTGCTGCAGTATTTGGTGCAGAGTATCGTGAAGAAACATTCAGTAGAACAGCTGATGAAGTATTTGCACAAGGTCTATTACTAGGCCAAGGTGGTACTACTAAGAGTTTAAATGGTGGTTATCAAGTACGTGAAGTGTTTGGTGAGCTTAGCCTACCAATCGTTGAAGATTTACCGTTAGTTGAAAGTTTACTTGTTGAATTAGGCTACCGTTGGTCAGACTATAGCACTTCAGGTGCTGAGCCGACTTATAAAGTGGCAATGAACTGGGATGTAACAGGCGATTGGAAAATTCGTTCAAGCTACAACCGTGCAGTTCGTGCAGCAAACAATGGTGAGTTATTTGCTCAACAAAGCACTGGTTTATGGGCCGGTACTGATCCATGTGCTGGTACACCAAGCCTAACAGCTGCTGAGTGTGCAAATACAGGTGTTTCTGCAAGTCAGTACGGCAATGTAGGTAAGAGCCCTGCGGATCAATATAATGCTCTGTTTGGTGGTAACCCAGATTTATCTCCAGAAATCGCTGATACTATTACTTTAGGTGTTGTTGGTAACCCATTTGAAAACTTCAACTTCTCAATCGATTACTGGGATATTGAACTTGAAGACGCGATTGGTAATATTGACCCAGAAATTCTAGTTACACAATGTGGTAAAAGCGGCGCGGCTGTATTTTGTGATAACGTAGACCGTACACCTGGTAGTGGTAGCCTTTGGATAGGTTCTGGCCAAGTTGTTGCTACAAATACTAACTTAGGTAATATCCATTACGAAGGTATCGATTTAAGCGCAAACTACGATATGGAAATTGCTGAAGGTACATTAAAAACTAGTATCATTGGTACCTACATGTTAACTAAGGAATTTGATAATATTCCTGGTGTAAGTGAAGTATATGACTGTGTTGACTCATTAGATAACGGTTGTTTCCCTCAACCAGAATGGCGTCATGTTGTATCTGCTAGCTACGACACGGGCAGCTGGTGGAGAGCTACTGCTAAATGGCGTTTCTTCAGCGGTGTAAACGATTACACTGGCGCTGATACATTAGTACAAGACGACGGTATTAGCTCACAAAGCTATATTGACCTTAAAGGTACATTTACTATTAATGATTACACGTCTTTATTAGTAGGTGTTAACAACGTTATGGATAAAGAGGCACCTCTAGTTGGTGGTTCATTATCAACAAACGCAAATGCTATTGCTGGTTACTACGATTCGTTAGGTCGTTACTTCCATGCGAGCCTTTCATTAAAATTCTAATTTGAATTAATTAATGTATATTAAGCGAGCTTAGGCTCGCTTTTTTTATGGGGAAAAAATGAAATCGGTAAAAGAAAGTTTACTGTTTGCAATACAGCAATTGAATAGTGGAAAGATTGTGGCAGGAAAAGCAACCCTAGAAGGTTTATGCGACAACCCTGAAGTTAATGAGCAAGCTTTAGCTGTATTGTTTAAAGTAGCTATGAATGAAGGAGATTTACTAAAAAGTAAGGAAGTTTGTAGAAGACTCATTTCATTAGCCCCCAAAAAATTCGATTATGTAAATACTCTTTGTCAGTTATATGCCGCCAGTAATGAATTCTCTTTAGCAATAGACTTACTTAAAAAATACACTGAAATAGTACCGGATAGCGCAATGTCGTATTTTCAATTGGGTGAAATGGCAAAAAAAGATGGCAATGGTATTCTTGCAAGTACATCTTTCTTAGCAGCTATCGAGCTTGGTTACCACGACATATATACCGCTTATGTGGAGTTAGCATCCGTCTACTCTGAGCTTTTAATTGATTATGGGACTGCGACTAATTATTTACAGCAGGCAATTACAGTTGAACCAAATAAAATTAATGCCTATTTTAATCTTGCTAATATATATGAGCAGCTTGGTGATAAGCAAAACTGTTTAAAGAGCTTTAATCAGGTATTAAAGATAAATCCTTTATATGGTCTGGCGCATGCGAGAATTGCTGATATACAAACATTTAATAAAAAAGAAGCGTTAGAATACGAACTAAAAAGCCTATCTATTTTAGAAGCTACAGAAGGTGATGTGTTAAAAGCTGATATGTATTATGCGCTTGGAAAAGCTTTTGACGATAGCAAAGATTATGAAAAATCATGGTCTTATTATACTAAAGCCAATAGTTTTAATCGAAAATATATCCCGCAATACAACAGGGTTGATATCGAAAATCAAGTAAGTAACACACTAGCAAGAGAGCTTAGTAACGTAAAAAGTAAGACTGGCGATATTGTTCCAATTATTATTTGTGGCATGTTTAGGTCTGGTTCAACCTTAATAGAACAAATAATTTGCACTTCTGAGGTGATTAGCAATGGAGGAGAGATTGATTACTTGCATAAGCAACTATTCAATCTAATTGATAAGCCTAAAGTGCTGTCAAGCACGGTTAACTCAACATTATTTCAGCAAGGTTATGAGAAAGAATTAAAGTTAAGAGCGGGAAAAAGTAGTCTTGTTACTGATAAACGGCCTGAGAACTACTTATACATTGATATAATTAAAATGATGTACCCTGAAGCAAAAGTTATTTGGACACAGCGCGATATTAGAGATAACAGTTTATCAGCTTACTTTCAACATTTAGGCCCAAGTTTGAATTATGCGACCGCACTGAATGATACAGTGCACTATCATAAAGCGCAGCAGCGTGTTAAAGCACATTGGCTAAAAAAGTATCCTAATGATATTTTTACAGTCAATTATGATGAACTTGTTTCAAAGCCCGAGGGGGTATTATTGCCTCTGTTCGAATTTTTAGGCGTAAAATATCAAGGTGAAAGCGGTTTATTTCATCAACAAAAAAATATTGTAAGTACTGCTAGTGTTTGGCAGGTGAGAAAGCCTCTTTATACATCTTCATCGGGAAGATATAAAAATTTCAGTAGATATATTAAAGAAAGCTTATCTATTTCTGATTTTGAAGAGTTTAATAATGTATTAGATTAATCACTGAGAGTATTCAGCACTCAATAGAGCGCTGAATACAATTTAATTATTTAGTGGGTAAGTCTTTTATTTTAACACTACTACTATTGATTTTTTTCTTGAGACGAAGCTTATTAATTTTGTCTAATACTGCAGGTGAAAAGCGAGATTGAGAGCTAACTTTAGAGGATAACATATCGCTTAGGAAGCTAAGATTCATAGCGCCTGCACCAGGCACGTTACTATTGGCTGCTACGGCATTTAGTAAGGCCGCTTTGTTGGTGGCATTACCCTCACCAAATGAGCGCTCAGTGCCGTATATGTCGGTTACATTCCAGTCCTCAATAGCTAGAATTAATTCTTCCGAATCTTCTACTTGTGGGTTAATAGAAGAATCAGAATAGTTTAAAATATGCTTTAGTAGATCGTTCTCAAAGTCAGGAAATAAAATTTTTGCTTGATCATAAAAAATAGAAACGTTTAGACGATTTCTTTTAACTTGAACGCCTCGGTTGGAGTTTACAAACTCTTCAGCATTACCTGAAAGTTGTTTATATACCTTATCAGCTGTGTAAGCTTCGTTACGTAAATTCGGACTTCCGATTATCCCTTGATAGAAGCCATACATTACTATTTTCTTATTCCCAAATTTCTTAAAAACGATATCATGTTGAATATTATTAAGTGACAAGGTATGGCCTGAAACATTTATAAATTTATCGTTTAGTATTGAGTTTTCACCTTCGAGTAATTTTTTTGCATTTCGAACTGGGTAATGTTCAATTAACTTTTCAATAATGGCTGTATTATATAAGTTTAGCCAATAAGCTAATTGCTCATCTAAGGTTAATGCGTTTAAAGGGACTTCTTCAGGTACTTTTTCTAGGCTTTGGCGAATTACTTTAAAACCTAGCTTAATATCCGATTTTACAACTTCTTCGAAATAAAAGCGGTTAGCCTCTAAAGCCGTATCTCTGTCTCTATTAGATCGTAACCTTGTGCCATTACCTACTATTGGTTTTAGAATAGTCCTATCAGATAAACCCATGTCAATAACGGTTAACTCTAGGAGTTGGTCTAGGTCTTCATAAGATATGCTTATATCCCTATTTAAGCCAAAATCTGAAAACTCTTCGGGTAAAGAGAATTCTTCAGCTTTCACTGGAATAAAAACAATAGCGATTATAAGTAGCAAGCATTTTATCATGATCAATCCTTTGTTTTTGTTTATTTTTATAGCACTAGTTTGAATTTCAATCAACTAGATTAACCAATTGGCATAATATCGCTAGGTATTGTTAAGCGAGGTCTATCGCTTTTAAGCTCATTTGTGCCATGCCAAATATAGCTAGGAAAAATGATAATTTGTCCACTTTCAGGGCATATCTCGCGATCTATTGATTCTCTTTTTCCTAGATCAAGACATGTTTCTCCTAACTTTAACCAGCCATTTTTAAGTGGATCATTTTTACTCATTTCATCAGGTATAGAAATATAGCTGGGTGCTGACAACCAACCGTGAGGATGAATATGATTGGCATGATATCCTCCATTTTCTAGTTTTACTGACCAGCTGCCTTTGGCAGTAAAGTTTAGGCTATTTCTTGCCGTTAATGGGTGCATACTATCTGCTGGTAAATCATTTAAGTAAGTAGATATACATGACTCCATTGACTGCTTAAATAATGAGAGTAACGTATTAGAGCGATAGAGTAAGTGTCCTTCAGTTTGACTTCCTCTTCTAACACTTTGATCAAGCGGGTCTTGTTCTTTAGTGTGTAGAGTAAGTAATAGTTCCTTGAGTTCCTTCCCAAAAGAGTCAAACGACTTGTAGCCTTTAGGCGTAGGTAGAGCCATTGTTTTAACAAACATATCGTAATTAGTTAACCAATGATATTTATCGTCTTTAGCTAAGCGCCAAGCTGTGGATAAATAAGCCCAGATTTCTTGATCAAAAGGGTTGTGTTTAACTGCAGTGTTTAAGTGCAATATTGCTTTTTTATATTCAAAATTTTCAATACAGTAGTTTGCCAAATCTACACTATATCTTGCTGATTGGGGAGCCTGTGATACAAGCTCATCTAATATAATGAATGCTTTATCACTTTGCCCATGCTTACCTAAAATGATGCCATGAGCATGTTTTATGTCTAAGTTATCAGGGAAGAGCCTAATTGCTTGTGAAGATACATCAAGGGCTTGATTAAAATCTTTAAAATGTAAAAGCTGAGCTAGTTGTGATTGAACTAGTTGTGGGTTTTTAGCATGATTTAAGAATGTACTATTGTAGGAGCTCATAAGGGCTGATTTGTTTGCACGATCCCAGTATAATTTATTTAAACACTCATGCGCAGGTATATAGTTAGGAGCCTGTTCAAGACATCGTTTTAAATACTGCTCTGAGAGCTCAAACTTTAGTAAATCATAGTAAGTACAGCCAATCAAAAAGTTAACCTCGGGGCTATACTTGTTCTGCTTATCGCTTAGCATTAAAAATATATCTAAAGCATTGTCAAATTTACCCATATTGCGAAAATTACAAGCACGTTTATATTTAAATAAAAATTGATTTTTTAAATCGGCAGGTAAAGATAGATAATAGCTTTCAACTAATTCTAAGTCACCCAAACGTTCTAGTAATTCAAGCTTTAACCAGTGATATCTCTCTTTTAAGGTTTCATCAGATACGGTTTTAGAAAGTTCCTTTTTTGCTTGTAACAACTGGTTGGTTTTGATCAAGCTTTCTATAAAATTCAGAGATACCTTTTTGCTTAATGCCAAATATCTTGTGTTTTTTAAAAAGTTTAAACATAACGAATGTTTAGCAGTTCTGCACAGCAAGTTTGTATAGTTTTCAATTAGAGGGAGGGATGAAGGAAACTTATTTACTGCGTAAGAATATGTTTGTTCGGCATTTTCATTTTGGTTAAGTGCGCTATATGTAGCGGCAAGTAAAATATACCAATCAACAGTTTTAATATCACATTTGTTTAAAAAAAGAATAGCTTGGTTATATTGGCGTGAATTATAAGCAGCGAGCGCAGAGTTAAGAAAGTTAGACATAAAACACCCTATTTTTCGTACCATGTTAACAGGGTGTTTTTTAAAGTTAAATAATAAAATTTATTAAAGGTCTTTTATTTTTACAGAGCCACTATTATCAGTTTCTTTTAGCTTGAGAGCTCTAATTTTTTCGAGCATTTCTGGAGAAAAGCGGCCAAAGTCCATCGTTTTCTCCGAAATAGAATTAGATAAAAAGCTTATGTTAACAGCACCTAGTCCTGAACCTGCGCCATCAGCTCCTATTGGTTTTGATGAGTTATTTGCAACAGCATTGAGCATGGCGGCAGGATTTGTTGACGCTGCGCCACCAAACTTTCGCTCTGTGCCATAAATATCAGTGATTCTCCAATCTTCAATACCTATTTTAAAGCTCTTAGCATATTTTATATCAGAGCTCATTGGCGGGTTTGCATAGTCTTTTAGGTGCTCTCGTAAATCTTTCTCGAAGTTTTCGAATAATGGTTTAACTTGCTCATAGTACTTAGAAGCATAAAGGCGATTTTTTCGCTTGATACTAGTTCCTCTATTTGAATTGACGAATTCTTCAGCGTTTTCAACTAATTGATGATAAACCTTGTTTCCTTTATATGCTTCGGCACGAATGTTAGGACTTCCTATATTTCCTTGATAAAACCCATACATAACTATTGGTTTTTTTATACCAAACTTTTTAAAAACAATATTTTGTTGTATATCGTTTAAAGAAAGTTTATGGCCAGCAACATTTAAAAACTCATCCTCTAAAATTGAATTGCTGCCAAAGAGTAAATCTTCTGTATCGCGAATAGGATAGTGTGTGATTAGTTTTTCTAACATGGCTGTATTGTACAGGTTTAACCAATAAGCAAGTTGCTCATCAAGGCTGAGTTCGTTAAGTGAGATTTCATTTGGCAGACTTTCTAGGCTAACTCTGATCTTATAAAAACCGTCTTTAATCTCTGATTTTGTTACTTCTTCAAAGAAGAAACGATTTGCTTCTAATGCTGTGTCGTTATTTTTATGCGACTTCATTCTTGTACCGATGGAGGCTTGAGAATTTAGTTTGGAACGATCTGATGCTCCAGTATCAATTACAGTAAAACTTAGAAGAGTATCTAAGTCATCATATGAGACAGTAATATCTCTATTTAAACTAAAATCTGAAAATTCTTCCGGAAGCTCTTTTAAGTTAGCGAAAGCCGAGAATGAGATAGTGAGTATTAAAATACATACGAGGTGAGTTTTCATAGCAATTCCTTTGTTTGTTAGGAACACCATAATCTACAAATGTTAATTCACTTTCAAGTTTTGCTTACATTTAATTTCATTTTATTAGCATAGCACCAAAAAGTGGAATATTGCTCTTTGGTTAATGGTGATGATATCGCAATGTGTTAGCTTTTTGTTTCTTTAAGTTGTTGTAAATTAATGTGTTTTTTCGTTGTCAAAGTGTTGACCTTTTGCTTGAGTTGGGCCTACTATTCAAACCGAAATAGGTACTGTGATGAATTGCAGACCGTTTTGAAAACAAAATAATTAAAAAATATTCTAGGGAGAATCCAATGTTAAATAATCAAGTTTCAAAAGCTGTTCGCTTAGCGATAGCTATTGGTGCAGCATCTACAGCTGTATTTTCTGCAAACTCGATAGCTGCTGACGAAGGTGTAGAAAAAGTAGAGCGTATTCAAGTTACTGGTTCACGCATAAAGCGAACTGATATTGAAACAACTGTACCAATTACATCAATTGGCCGAAGCGATATTATTCAAATGGGCGCATTGAATGTAGCCGATGTTTTGAATCAATCTCCGGTCACTATCGCTGGTTCAAATCAATCAAATAGTGCATTCGGTACTACAGGTGTTGGTCTTAACACTACGTCTTTACGCAACTTAGGTTCCTCAAGAACTTTAGTGTTAGTGAATGGTCGTCGCTTTGTATCAGGTGTTTCTCCTTCAAGCGGTTATGCGGTTGACTTAAATGCAATACCAGCATCAATGATTGAACGTATTGATATTCTTAAAAGTGCTTCTTCAGCAGTTTATGGTTCAGATGCTGTTGCTGGTGTTGTGAACATAATTACGCGAAGCGATTTTGAAGGTGTTGAAGTTAACGCTCAAACAGGTGTTTCAGATGAATCTGATCGCGAAAAATATTCTTTAAACCTTACTGCTGGTAATAGCTGGGATTCAGGTAGTGTAACAATTGCTGCTGGATATGATGATGATAAGGGTTTGAAGTCATCCGATCGAGACTTCTCAAGGTATGATGAAGCTATATTTTTGAATGATGAAGGTGGTGAATATGTAGGTGTTCAAAACTCTTCATACCCACCTCAAGGCCGTGTTGGCGGATATAATGCAGATGGTACACCATATGTAGGTGATGAGAATTCATTCAATCGTGCATCTTACAGACAGTTAGTGACTCCGCTTGAGCGTAAATACGCAGCAGTTAACTTTAAACAAGATATTTCAGATAGTGTTCACTCTTTCACGGAAGTAAACTGGAATTCATCTAAAACATACAACTCGACTATTGAACCGACTCCTTTCACTACGGATGATGTATATCTACCTTCACGTGGTGGCGTTGGTGGTATTAAGCTGGGAAGCCCTTTAGTTCCAGATCTTTTACGCCAAAATTTAATGTCTGATAATCCTGATTTGACAATGGATGATAATATCCCAACGCTAGTTCGCCGTATGGTTGAGTTTGGTGCTCGCTCAACAGATTTAGAGCGTGATACTATTCGTATTGCGACAGGTATAGATTGGGAAATTAATGACAACTGGCTTTTAAACTCTTATATCTCATGGGGTAAAACTGACCAGCGCCAAGAAAATGGTGGTCAAATAAATGTTGAACGTGCTGCAAATGCATTAGATGTATATACTAATGCAGAAGGTAACGTTCAATGTTCTAATGATTTAGCAGTACTTCAAGGGTGTGTGCCTTTAGATTTGTTCGGTGCAGGAACTTTGTCTGATGAAGCCGTTGCATATGTAAGATCACCTGCAAAATCTCAAGGTCAAGTTGAGCAGTTTATATTTTCAACAACCCTTTCTGGTGAATTACCAATTGAGTTAGAAGGTGGTATGGTTGGGCTAGCTGTTGGTGCAGAACATCGTCTTGAAAAAGGTTCATACTCTCCAGGTGATTTAGCGCAAACTGGTGCTTCAAGTACAAATAAATCTGAGCCTACAAATGGTAGCTTCTACACTAACGACGTTTTTGTTGAAACTGTTTTACCAGTTCTAGAAAATGTTGAACTAGATTTAGCCGCTCGCTATTCGGACCATGAAATTGTTGGCGGACAAACAACATGGAATGCAGGTGTACAATACTCTCCTACAGATACAGTAAAATTAAGAGCATCAGCAGCACGAGCTATTAGAACTCCAAATATTGCTGACTTATTCGGTGGTAGAGGCGAAACTTTTTCAGGTGTTGCAGATCCTTGTGATGCAATTACTGCATCATCTACAGGAAATGTAGCTGCTAATTGTCTTTCTATCGCTGAAGTGGCTAATAGAGTTGCTGCTGAAGGCGCATTCAATTTGACAACTATTGAACGTCAGAGCACTGGTGGTTATATTGGTGGTAATGAAGATGTAAAAGAAGAAACATCTGATTCATTTAGCGTTGGCGCTATTTGGCAAGTAACAGATGAATTTTCATTAACGCTTGACTACTACGATATTGCTGTAGATGACGCTATTGCTACTACTGCTAGAACAACTGTATTGAACCGATGCTATGGTGTTGATCCATCTGACTTTGATGCTACATGTGGTGGGGCAATACGTGATACTAGAGGTGCCTTGACAGAAGTTAGCTCAGGGACTAGCAATGAAAATGATTTAAGCACAAAAGGTTTAGATATAGAATTAAGTTATAAGCAAGAATTTGCTTTCGGGCAATTATCAGCGGACTTGATATGGAATCATTTGTATGAGTATGTTGAAACATCAATTGAATCTGGTGAAGAGATTGATTACAGAGGTGAGGTATTAACTCCTACTAATCGTGCAAATTTAAATTTAGGCTATACAGTTGATGACTTTGCAGTATCATGGCGCATGAAGTATTGGGCAAGCTCAAATGATAGTAATATTGAAGGGAATCAAAATTTTTCAACGGGAGCCCCTTTAGACAAGTTTAATCGCTTCCCGACTGTTATTTATCACGATCTATCAGGTACTTATAACATCACTGCTGGAACAGACGTTACTTTGTCAGTTCGGAATGTTTTCGATAAGCAACCTCCTGTAGCAAACCAAAGTTCAGTAAGTGGAGCATCAGGTATAAACACTGTTGGTGAAGCTTATGACGTAACTGGTCGTTACTTCCAATTGAGTTTTACTACTAAATTCTAATTGTTATTTATATAAGAACGATAAAAACCGCGATTTTAATCGCGGTTTTTTTATGAATAAATTTTATATACATTAATAAATTATGTGCCGTAGTTATTTTTGAAAAATAGCCTTATACTAAAAAAGAATATTTAAATAATTCCAATCACACAATTTAGCGAGATATAGATGAAAGAAGTCCGATCTTTTATTAAAACAGCATCATTAACGGATCTTGAAAAAGCTCAACAGCTTATCAATGATGCAATTTCAAAATATACCCAGCAGCAAAAAGCGAAACAGGAAGTTTTGGATCTTTTAAAAGAAAAAGGACTTACGCTAGAAGATTTACAAGATGGGGCATCAGACAAGCGCACCAAAGTTAAGCCTAAGTACCGTATGGAACTCAATGGTGAGACTATTGAATGGACTGGCCGTGGCCGTCGTCCTAAAGCGTTTGAAGGTGTTGAGCTTGAAAAGTTTTTAGCTTAAAGCTAAATATAAGAGAAGCTTCGGCTTCTCTTTTTTGTTTACCCCTCAATAAAATATAATTAAAGTCTAAATGTCATAGCAGTAATTTGCTAAAATCCCCTTATTAAAATCTATTTGTTTTCCCATGAGCTATAAACTAAGACCTTACCAGCAAGAAGCCGTAGAACGCACTGTTTTACACTTTAGAAAGAGTAATGATCCTGCCGTTATTGTACTACCAACCGGCGCAGGTAAGAGTTTGGTAATTGCTGAACTTGCCCGTATAGCTAAGCAAAAAATATTAGTGCTTGCTCATGTAAAAGAGCTGGTAGAGCAAAATTCGCAAAAATATAAAAGTTTTGGTTTAGAGGCGAGTATATTTTCAGCAGGCTTAAAAGAAAAATCATTAAACCATCAAGTAACCTTTGCCAGTGTGCAATCACTTTCTCGTAATTTAAATAAATTAAATGAGCATTATTCATTACTTATTATTGATGAATGCCACAGGGTAAATGGGGATAAAAAAAGTCAGTACGGTAAAGTAATAAACAGTTTAAAAGAGTATAACCCTCAGTTAAAAGTATTGGGTTTAACAGCAACACCTTATCGGTTAGGAATGGGGTGGATATACCACCACCATTATCATGGTTTTGTTAAAGGTACTCAAGAAAGTCCGTTTAAAAGTTGTATTTTTGAATTGCCGCTCAGGTATATGATCAAACATAATTATTTAACGCCGCCTAACGAAGTTGATGCAGCAATTAGCCATTATGATTTTTCGTCTTTAGATAGCAATGCATTTGGGCAATATACGACTGATGACATGAATGCGCTTTTAAAAAATAGTGAGCGCGCAACGAAAGCTATATTACAGCAAGTAATTCAATACAGTGAAGAGCGCGAAGGTGTTATGGTTTTTGCCGCTACGGTAATGCATGCTCAGGAAATATTAAGCTACCTACCAGCTCATCAAAGTGCACTTATAACAGGGGATACGCCAAACACTGAGCGCGATAAAATTATTAAGCAATTTAAAGCTAAGCAATTAAAGTATTTAGTTAATATATCGGTACTAACAACCGGCTTTGATGCGCCACATGTCGACTTTATAGCTATTTTAAGACCTACAGAATCGGTTAGTTTATATCAACAAATTGTGGGGCGAGGCTTGAGGCTATCTGAATCAAAAACGGATTGCTTAGTAATAGATTATGCCGGCAATGGTTTTAATTTATTTCACCCAGAAGTAGGTGATAAAAAAGGCGATAGTGATAATGAACCTGTGCAGGTACTTTGCCCAGGTTGTGGGTTTGCGAATATATTTTGGGGTAAAACAGACTCCACTGGCAAAGTAATAGAGCACTTTGGCAGGCGTTGCCAAGGCCTATTAGAAGATCATGATGGGCATAAAGAGCAGTGCGATTATCGTTTTAGGTTTAAAGAGTGTGAGCAGTGCGGTGCCCAAAATGATATTGCTGCACGTAAATGCCATGATTGCGGCGTGGTAATGGCCGACCCTGATGATAAGTTACGTAATGCATTAAACTTGAAAGACGCACTTGTGCTCCGATGTAGTGGGTTATCGGTAACTCAAATTAAAGATGAACTTATTAAAGTAACGTATTTTGATGAAGATGGCGCAAGTTGCGATGAGGTATATAACCTCGAAAATAAAGGCGGGCAATTTATATTTAATAAGCAATTTGGTCAACGTGTGGGGCTTGGGCAAACACCTATTAATTTTAAAACTGCAGAGCAAGTAGTAAACGCACAATTTGAATTAGTACCACCGGATTTTGTTATTGCACGAAAAAGCAAAAAGTATGGTTGGAAAGTGGCTGATAAGCTATTTGACTATAAAGGCAATTTTAGGAAGGCAAATCAGTTAAGCCGTTAAGCTTAACTGATAGAGTACATTGAACTAATACAATTAAAAGGCAACTAAGCCTCGTCACCGTCCATTAATCCCCAGCCGTCACCATATCCATTAAAGCTATTAGCAATGCTTTCAATGTATTGCTCAGCTTGGCCTAAAAGGGTGTGCTCTGGCACCATTTGTACTTGAGTGATTACTTCCCAAACGCCAGTGTCTTTACATTTTTCAAGCTCAGCATTTTGAACTAATGCATCAGAGACTATTTCTTTAGCAAATTTTTCAGCATCGGCTTCTTGTTCAAATAAAATAAAAAAATCGACTTGGTGCATTTTATTTAAATCAATGCCAGCAGCGGCTATTTCGGCTAAAAGTTGGCCGTTATCATCATCAGGGAATTGCATTAAAAACTCATTTAAAATTAATTTTTTATTCGTAGGCACTATTGTAACTAAAATATTGTCTTAACGCGTACTAATTTTAATTATGCTGATACTTATTCAAAGTTAAATTTACGCGTTAGATTGTCATTAAGTTAATGTGTTGCTCATTATGGCTATGCTAATATGCGCGTAATCAGCCAGTTTTATGTAAGATATTAAAAGTAAGGATATTTACTTGTTTATTAAGTTTTTACGTTGCATATGTGTTGTGAGCGCTCTAATTGCGACAAATAGCTATGCTGCAGAAAAAGTCATAGAAGATTACGAAATTAAAGGGTTAAGTGGCGATTTAGAAAATAACGTAGCCCTTTATCTCAAGCAATTAATTGGTGAAAAACCAACCCGTACACTTCGTCGTTATGCCCAAAAGCAAGTACAAAATAGCATTAAAGCTCTTGGCTATTATAGCCCGACCGTCGAGGTTATTTATGATAAAGACGACAGCGAGTTAATTGTTAAAGTTGAGCGAGGTCCTGCAACTCGCATAGAAGCAATTAATATTACGCTAAACGGCGATGGCCAAAATGATACTCAATTACAGGCATTAATTAAAAATACCAACTTAAAACAAGGTGATGTTTTAAATCATGGTAGATACGACTCTGCTCATAAAAAAATAGAATCTATGCTATTGGAGCTTGGCTATTTTGATGCAAAGTGGCCAGCGCGCAAATTAGAAGTGTCACTTAAGAAAAATAGTGCTGTTATTACTTTTGTAATTGATACTGGGGTTAGATATCAGTTTGGCGATATAAAAATTGCCAGTAATACGCCTGCTGAAAAATACATACGCTCGCTTGCGCCTTTTACTCAGGGTCAACCTTATAAATCAACACATATTGCTGACTATAATTTGGATTTATCAAGCACCCCTTATTTTGCAAGCGTGCGAGTTTACGCCGATATTGCTGCGCGTAAAAACAGCCAAGTACCTATTAAGGTAGATGTGTTGCACAAGCCTGCAAATAGCTATGAAATTGGCGGCGGTTTTAGTACTGACTTAGGGCCCAAAGTGCGTTTTAAATGGAGTAAACCGTGGATCACAGAAGACGGCCATTATCTCGAAACTAATTTAAATGTGGCGCAAAAGCAGCAAGATATTTCCATGGCTTATACCATTCCAGTTGATGATCCGAATGATGATTTATGGCGTTTTTCTGCTGGATATAAATTAGAGGATGAACTTACAAACGATACCTACAGTGAAATACTCACGGGGCAAATTCAGCGCCAATGGTTAACCGAAAATAAGTGGGTGCGCACTGCATTTTTACGCCGCGACCAAGAAACCTACCGCATCGGTGATGAAGAGGAAGAAAGTACCGAAATGTTAATGCCGGGCATTAGCTACGCCCGCAAAAAATCAAAAGGCGGCACGACTCCATACTGGGGAGAGCAGTGGCTTATATCTGCTGAGTTTGGCTTAGATGATGTGCTTTCGAGTACTAATCTGATTAGGGTACAAATGCAACATGCGTGGTTACGTACATACTTAGAGAAGCATTTAGTGTTTTTAAAAGCAAATGTTGGTGCAATGCTTGTTGATGATATTGAAAACGTACCTTACTCACTGCGCTTTTATGCAGGTGGCGATCAAAGTGTTCGTGGTTTTGCGTACCAATCAATATCGCCGGAAAATGATGATGGCGACCTCATCGGTGGTAAATACTTACTAACCAGTACAATAGAGTACAACTATCAGTTTGCTCAAAACTGGCGCGCAGCTTTATTTGTTGACGGTGGTACAGCAACGAATGATTTTTCTGATGACTTTGAAGTAGGCGCTGGTTTTGGTTTTCGTTATTTAACACCCGTTGGCCCAGTGCGTATAGACCACGCTTGGGGATTAACAAAAGAAAGTAAAAGCACACGTTTAAGTATTACCATAGGGCCAGAAATTTAATGTCAGTATTAAAAAAGATAACAGCCGCCGTAAGTGCTATTTTTGTCACGTTAGTTGTCGCACTATTTTGTTTGTTATTTACCGCACCCGGTAATCAATTTATTGCTTATAGTGCAAACAAAGCGGTAGATGGACTACATATCGAAATTAAAGATGGCCGTTTTATTTATAATGATGCCTTTAATGTGCGCTTTACTAGCAACGGATTGGATTTTAATGCACAACAATTGAAAATTGATTTGTTTTGGTGGCAGTGCGATGGAATTTGTATAGATAACTTAAGTGCTAAATCTATAAATTTAACATTACCAAAAACTGCAGAGTCACAAGAAGAAGCCGCTGCAGAGCCGCTTGAAAAAATCAGCTTACCTTTTAATATTGCTGTAAAAAACATTGCGATCAATAAATTTACTCTAGAGCACCCAAGTGCAAACGTAAGCGTTAATAACTTTAAACTCTCAGCAAAAGCAGAGGGTTCAAAGCTGACGGTTAAAAGCCTGAATATTCCCACCATACTTGTTGCTTTAAAAGAGCAAGAACAAGATGCGAAAACACAAACGGCGCAAAATACTCAAGCGCCTTTAACGCACCTACCCGCATTACCTAATATAGAATTTACTTCGCCACTTGACTTAGTTGTTGAAGACTTTGAAATTGCTAACATTACGATTGAGCAAAACGAAGCCCAGCATGTTATTGAAAACATCTCGCTGCAATTAAGTGTGGAAGATGCGGTTATTAATTTAGAGTCATTCTCAGCAAAGTATGAGCAGTGGCAGCTTAATACGCATCTTAACGCTGAGCTTGCAGGGAACTTGCCCGTAATAGGGGATGTTGTTTTACAAAGTGATAAGCACCAAGCCAACTTGCAGTTGAATGGTGACTTATCAAATCTAAACTTAAATTTAGAAACGCAGGGACAATATCCGCTTAGCTTAACGGCAACGGCAAATTTAAAGCAAAAAAACTATCCGTTTGAGTTAAATGGCAAAATTAAACAGTGGCTTATTGATGCACAAAGTAATGAGCTTAAAGTGCGAAATGTAAGCCTCAATGCACAAGGTAACGCCGACGATTACCAGCTTAGCCTGCAGGGGAATAGCCAATTAGGCGCGTACCCAGCTGTTGACTTAAATACCCAATTAAAAGGCAGTCTCACCAAAGCAACTTTACAAGCGCTAAGCATTAAAGCGAACGAAAGCAGTGTAACTATAAAAGCCAATGTTGATTGGCAAAAAGGCATACAGGCTAACTTTAATGGCACGCTTGCTAACTTAAAAGCGCAGTACTTAACTGATGCCGCTACCAGTGATATTTCAGGACAGTTTAAAGGCTCGTTTAATGCAGCTGACGACAAGTGGCAGCTACAAATGAATAATACAAAGTTAAACGGATTACTTAACGACGTGCCACTAGAATTTGCCTCAAACTTTAAGCTTGACAACACGTTAAAAGCTAATATTGATAGTTTTTATTTAAGTAGCGGCACCAATAAATTAGCACTAAGCGGGCAAGTTGATGACACTTGGCAGGTTGATGGCAAAGTAACGCTTAAAAGTGATGAAAAAGCTAATATTCCATTTACTGCCGATGGCAACGCAAATTTAAAAGTAAGGGGGGAAAGGTTAACGCCCTCTGTTGATTTAGCGCTAATACTCGATCGCTTTATTTTTGATGAAATAAACATTAATAAATTATCAGTAAAAGGGCAGTTAGATACCGCAGCCGATTGGCAAACCGATGTTTCGGTAAGTGTTGGTTCGGCGCTTGTAGCCGAACAGCAAATTAATAGCGTTAAAATTGATATTAGCGGCGACAAAACAGATCACCAACTTACGGCATCTGTAGATGCTGAGCAAGGCAGTGTAGAGTTTGAAGTTAATGGCAAAATTAATAATACCACTTGGAATGGCGAGCTTAGTAATGTAACGCTCAGCGATAAAAAGCTTAGTTTTAGTAATACTAAAAATATTGCCATTATGGTTAATACGCAAAGTGGCGACTTTGATGTAAGTGCACATTGTTGGGCATCTGAGCAAAGTAAATTGTGCATAGACACCTTAGCCCAATCAAAAAACCTCGGTCAGCTAAATGCTAAACTAAGCAACTTAGCACTTGAGGAGCTTAAGCACTTTTTACCTAATAGCATTCGTACTCGCGGTAATATAGCGGGCGATGTAGCACTTAATTGGCAAAGCGGTGCGCTTAAAACATTACGCGCAAATATCGATTCTAGCGACTTAGAAGCGGTGCTTACCTCGGAAGAAGATCGTTTTAAATTACCAATCGAAACTCTAACTATTAGTGCGTTTTCGGATTCTCAAGTTGGCAAGCTTGAAGCTAATTTAGAATCAAGTGTGCTTGGTAAAATAAACACACAAATTGATATTGACGACATACAAAATAAGCAAACCCTTAACGGCACTATAAATATTGATAAAATACTCCTTTCAGATTTACAACCATTTCTTGAAACCCTTGAGCAGTTAAAAGGTGATATTAGCGGAAAAATCGCATTAGCAGGTACGTTAAAAGATCCATTATTAAATGGCGAACTTAATGTGAGCGATATTAGTTTAGAGGGCGAGCAATTACCTATAGCGCTGCAAAAATCAAATATAAACGTATTGTTTGATAAAACAACAGCCACAATAAAAGGCAACTTAAACGACAACCAGGGCGGTAAAATAAACCTCACCGGTGACGTTGATTGGCAAGGTGCGCAACCTGCTGTAAATGTGGCGGTAGTTGGCGAGCAGTTTTATGTACGTGCGCAGCAAGGGGTTACTTTTAAAGTATCGCCGGATTTAAAAATAGGCTTGGCTAATAATGCACTCAAGCTTGCTGGTGAGGTAGTTGTGCCTTACGGTCGTATAATGATTGAAGAGCTTCCTGAGGGCGCAGTGCAAGTTAGCGATGATGAAATTATTGTTGATCAAAAAACCGAGGCCACAGAAACAGTTCCATTTGATTACGACATAGATTTAAAAGTGATTGTTAAAAACGATGTAAAAGTAGAATCGTTTGGCTTGGAATCAAAAGTTGCGGGTGATTTAGCGATAAAAATGAGTCAAGGTGCGCCAATTATAGCCACAGGTGAGCTTAACTTAATTGAAGGTACTTACTTAGCCTTTGGGCAAGATTTAATAATCAGCACCGGGCAAGTCGGTTTTAGCGGTTCAATTGAACAACCATTTTTAAATATTAAAGCAATACGTAACCCCGATACGACTGCAAATGGTGTGATTGCAGGGGTTACGCTCACAGGTAATGTTGAACAACCAACGCTCAAAATATTTTCTGAGCCTGCGATGGATCAAGCTCAAGCACTCGCATATTTACTTAATGGCCAGCCTTTAGGTGATGGAGAAAGTTCGTCAAGCGATGCTATGCTTACACAGTTATTACTTTCTCAAGGGGTTAGCCGCAGCGAAGGGGTTGTTTCTAAGGTAGGTGAAACCTTTGGTTTGTCAGATGTAAGTTTAAGCTCATCAGGTAGTGGTGATAGTACCAAAGTAGAAATATCAGGATACGTAGCACCCAGTTTGCAAGTTAAATATAGTGTGGGTGTATTTGATTCGCTCAGTGAAGTGGCTGTGCGTTATCAGTTACTTTCTCAGTTATACATAGAAATAACGAGCGGCCTATATCAAAATGTTGATGTGCTATATAAGTTTGATTGGGAATAACCAAAACTATAATAATTATAAGGATATAAGCGATGAGGAAAATTATATTGCCAGCTCTGCTTAGTGTTTTATTGAGCGGTTGTGCTCAACAACTTGGTAATGGTGTTGCTAAACAAGAGCTACCTTTATTGAGCGCGAGTGAGGTAATTGCTAGTGCAACAGATAATGACTGGCGAGTAGTGAACGCCCAAAATATTTTAAAGATAACGCTGCCAACGGGCGATGCGTATATTGAGCTTAATGAACAACTTGCCCCAAAGCACGTTCAAAATATTAAAAAGTTAGCACGAGAAGGGTTTTATAAAAATACCAGCGTTTATCGGTTTGTTGAGGGTTTTGTAGCGCAAGGTGGCGACAGCTTGGGTAAAAAGTTAATTAAAACTGCGGATAAAACAGTCCCTGCTGAGTTTTATTTAAAAACAAACAAACCACTTTTAATTACTGAGCTAAATGGCGACGGGTATGCACCAGTTACCGGCTTTTTAAACGGCTTTGCAGTAGCTCAAAACTCAGCACATACGCAAACATGGCAAGTGCATTGTAGTGGCGTGTTTGCAATGGCGCGCGACAACGATATAAATAGTGCGAGCACGGAGTTTTTTGTAACGATAGGGCAAGGCCCGCGCTACCTTGATAAAAATATTACGGTGTTTGGTCGAGTGCTCGAAGGTATAGAGCATTTTAACCGTTTAGCGCGTACACCAACTGAAGGAAAAGCATTTAACCCAATTACCAATATACAAGTACTTGGTGATGTACAAAGCGATAAAAGTATATTTAAAGTGATGAAAACAAACTCATCGGTGTTTAAAAACTTGATCAGTGCTCGTAAAAACCGTATTGAACCATGGTTTGTTAAATCACATAACTACGTTGATGTGTGTGGTATGCCTATACCCACTAAGCGCGAAGTTATACCAATTCCAATAAATAGCTGATCTATTTTACTTGCTAAAACAACCCATTTCTTTGTTGTAAATTTCGCAAAGGGAACAACCATTTACATCAATTTACGCCTAGAACTGAATTATTTTTTCGGCGTAAAATTTAGATCACATACTTAATGGAATTGGTATTAATTAAAAAATGTAAAAAGGAGCCTAGGCTCCTTTTTTAATACTCATGTTCCAGTTTAAAATAACCTACTGACGATTAATTTTAACTGCAAATGGCGTATCGTTATAATGTGTAGAGCGATACGGGTTTATATCAAGCCCGCCGCGACGAGTATAACGCGCGTAAACTTCTAACTCTTTAATATTAAGTTGTGTTGTTAAATCGCTATAAATACGCTCAACACACTGCTCATGAAATTCGTTATGTGTTCTGAATGAAATTAAATAACGCAATAACGACTCACGGCATATTTGCTCGCCTGTGTATCGTATAATTACACTTGCCCAGTCAGGCTGGGAGGTAATTAAACAGTTCGATTTAAGTAAATGGCTGTAGAGCGTTTCAGTAACTACTTCATCACTTTTTGCTTTAAGTGAATTAGCATCAATATCGTAATTATTAATTTCAATATCTAAATCATCAATACATTCACCAGGCAGCGCTGTACACGGTAAGCAATTGTAATCATCAGGATTATATAAAGTCACTTTGACAGAGCTGTTAACCGCGTTTGATAAATCATCAATTAAATGCTGTTTTACTACATCAATGCTTTCAAATCGGGTTTGGTTAAAGCTATTTAAATAAAGTTTAAACGACTTTGACTCAATAATATGGCTGCTTTGGCACTCAAAGCTAAATAAGGCCACGGCAACTTGGGGTTTACCTTTAATGTTTAACCATGAAAGCTCGTAACCTGTCCAAATATCTTGGCCTTTAAATGGAAGCTCTGCTTCGTCAATATTTAAAGCATCACGATTTAGTTTGCGCGCAATAGGGAAAAGCAAGCTTGGCGTGTACACATCTACATACTCAGTAGATTGGCCTAATACGCTACCTTTAAGGTCTGGAGAATTGCTGTAATCTGTCATGTTTGCTCTTAAATAGTTACAATAGGGACATTATATCTAATTTAAATGAGTTTCACAGTATGTCTGTTGCATTGCTTATAGAACAACTTCATCAAACATTTAGCGAAAATACCCTTAAAAACACTACAAAGTACCCACTTATTGCGCACGACGAGCAATGGCCAAGCCCATGTGAAGTTGGTGAGGTTGACGAGCAAGGAAACATTCAATGGCAGGGGGCGCGTCAGCAACCTGCAGGTTCGCTTAATGATTTAGCCAGTGCACTAGAACTTGAGTTTCCAAAAGCGCTTAGCGAGCTATACGGACATATGTACGGTGGAAGTATTTTAGCAAGTATTGATGGGCATCAGGTTGAATTACTACAAGCATGGAACGAAGAAGACTTTAATTTGCTACAGCAAAATATAACGGGCCACGTTTTAATGAAACGCAAGCTTAAGCAGCCAGAAACAGTGTTTATTGGTTTAACAGATCAAGATGATTTACTAGTAAGTGTATTGGTGCACACTGGTGAAGTATGTTTAGAGCATGTAGGCAAAAAAACACACCATGTACTTGCACCTAACATTAATGCTTTTTTAAAGGCATTAGAGGTTTAAAACGTGTTTTATAAATCAGCTTAGCGTCATCACTAAGCTGATTTTTAGAGCCATTACTAGGGCGTGTTGACCTTTCGTGGTTGATTTTGCAGCTGTATGTGCAAGGCAGAGCCTATGTAGTGTGGTTACTCCCCATAAATAGGCGATAACGAAGCATAAATGCCAAACATGCGCTGCCCTTTGAGTTCTTTCTAGGGACGGTTTACTCTTTGTTGCCTACATGGATGTAGGTAAGGGGCGTGAGCAGGACGCGGAAGCTTTGCTCGGTTTTTACTTATTCTTACATGGATGTAAGCCAGTAGGGTAACGCAGGAGCAGTTACCGAGCCCACTAGGTTACAAACCTCGCGCCGCGATTAAATCGTCCCTAGATTGAGCAAATTTCAATCCACAAAGGTCAACACGCCCTAATGGTTACTGAAAATCCCACGATATATTAGACACTAAGCCACATGGCTCACACCTAAAGTCGAATAACCCAAACCACGATTCAGGTAATTTCCAGTCGCCATTACAACTAGGGCACTTTCGTTCAAGTTCAGACGCTTTATCTACGCCGCCTACACGGTATAAATAATAATAGGTTGGCTTTTTAGTTAAAAAACTAATTCGCTTTGTTATGTCTTTTCCGCGTCT
Source organism: Pseudoalteromonas sp. SR41-7 (assembly GCF_014163935.1). Lineage (NCBI taxonomy): Bacteria > Pseudomonadati > Pseudomonadota > Gammaproteobacteria > Alteromonadales > Pseudoalteromonadaceae > Pseudoalteromonas > Pseudoalteromonas sp. SR41-7. Next base: position 127,316 of record NZ_JACJEF010000011.1, read on the forward strand.
GTATAAGTCGCTTTGAATACTCGATATTTCTTCAAGCGCCGGAAACTCACAACGGGTTGCGCCATTAATTTGAATTTGATCGCAGGCTTGCCAATCTTCTTGCCATTTTATAAGCGTTTTATAGTCACCATTAGCAATTGCCGGAATACGAAATAGCGGCACAGGCAAAAAGTCATCACCACAATAAAGCGGGCTGCACGTATGCACATAGGTTGTATATAAAATATAACTTGATGGTTCTTTGCAGCAATCAGCGCCGTTGGAGTGAATATCTTGTCCGATCACTTTTACTTTTGGCGCAAGTAGCCCAGCACTATGTAACTTTTCGATACTGTGCTTAACAAACGGGCTGTTATTTAGCGGGTGCATTGCATCTTCAGTAGGGCACATTACGCGGGTAATAAAAAATCCATCTTTTAAAACGGTTGGAAATTCTTCCCCCATTATTTGACCATTAAAACGCAGTGCATTTACTAAGCGATTTATTGCTTGTTCGGCTTGTTCTAGGGTGGTGTCTTGGTAGCAATCAAAAGTTAAATCAACAACGAACATTTATAGTCTCAAATTATTTTTGTTCTAGCAGCGCAAGAAGTTTATCGAGTTTTTGCTCAATTCTATCTAATTGACTTGTTTTAAGCTCAGTATTATCTGACTGCTGTGGGTTTCTCATGAAGTTATTAATTGAATCAGGATTGTTTTTATATTGGCTTACTGCTGCAATAATCATAGGCATTGGAACCGGTTGCGCCAAACGGCTTTTAGTTAGTGCTACAGTAGGGGTTTTGCCTTCATCGAGAAGGGCTTTGATTGCATCAAATACAACTGAATTCATTAGATATATAACTCTTTAATAAAATAAATACGCAGCATATAAATGCTGCGCAGATGCTATGTTAGCAATAAATAAGGGAGGGTACATTAAATAAAATTACTTACTTTGACGAATGCGTACATCTAACTCGTCAATTACTTCACTCCAATCTCCGTCTTGTGCAAGGGATTCAGCTAAAAAGTGCTGTTGTGCCTCATCCCAAAAAGAAGCTTCTTGGAGTAATGTTGTGTCTTCTAATTCATGTGAGGCAATAAATGCATCTATTTGCTCATCACTATTTGGTAATCCAAGCTGTGCAAAAAGTGTGTTAATGTCGTGTTTTGTCGTATCCATGATATTGCTCCTTTAAATGAATGAAAATTCATACTAGTACCTAACTGTACCTCCTGCTAGTTAAACTCTCGCTGAATTTACGGTTAATAATTTTAGGTATATAGTTAGGTTTAAAGTTAAACAGCCTATAGCTAAAATAATAAAGGAAATACAATGAGTGTAACCACACCAGCTGATACGTTCAGCGTACAGTATTTAGCTGCAGAAGATATTAGTACTGCAGCGAGCCTAATTTATCAGGCTTATCATGACGATCCTGTATTACTAAACATGCTTAGCTACAATGACGAAAATAAAACAGTTTACGAAAAAAAATTACGATCATTAATTCGCGAAGAGCTCAGTAGTTTTTGGCAAGAAAAACAGCCATTAATTGGTTTATACCGCAACGATAAATTAAAAGCAGTAGCGTGTGTATTTGAATCTAATAGCCAATTACAAGCGCAGCGTTATTGGCACTGGCGTTTAAAATTAATGCTGAGTGCGGGATACTTACAAACAAATCAATTAATAGATAAAGAACAAACAATTAGAGACGCCCTTAAAGAGAAAGGCAATTACTATTTTTTAGCTTTTATTGCCGTAGATCCGCATTTTCATGGACAAGGCTTTGGTCGTTACTTACTACGCGGGCTTGACGACTTAGTTAAATGCAACGCTGAGTCAACAGGGATGGCTGTATTTGTAACACGTAAGGAGCACATTGAATTTTTTAAAACTGAAAAGTTTGAAGCATTTAAACACCTTACTTTTAACCAAGTAGAGGGCGAGTTACTGTTTAAATCAATAATTGAGCCAACTATTTAAAATTATAATGTAAGCCAATGCGCCCAAACGGACATAAGACCGTGAGATATATCTCACATCATCGTAAGCATTGTCACTTAAAGGCTACTAATAAGTAGCTTTTTTTGTTCTAAGCTATTGTTCTGCAGTATTTATTTTGTTTTTTCATTTTTGTGACGTTTATTTATTTAATGTTAAGTCCTATTTCTCTCCCCTGATTGCTTTAAACTTCTCTTTGTCAAGACGACATAGCTCAATGATTGAGTTACTGCCAAGGATAAGGAATAGGCAACATAGCAGACGCTAGCAGGAAGCATAAAGGACAAGCTAAAATGGATACAAGGAAGAATAAGGAAGTGCATGAAGCACTTAGTAGCTAGGAGTTACTTTAGGATAATCACGGATGACGCTACAGGAAGTAGCAGGAGCGTTAGTTTACGCAGGACTGCCAAGATGGCAAGTGGACATTGCAGGATGCAAAAAGTGGCAGGAGCTACTTTAAAGGATTACCAGGGATGATGCTACGGGACGTAGCCAAACGATAGATTTCGTGGGTTTGCCAAGATGGCTATGGATATTGCAGGATGCAAAAGTGGCAGGAGCTACTTAAAAGGATTACCAAGGATGATGCTACGGATGTAGCCAAACGATAGATTTCGTGGGTTTGCCAAGGTGGCCATGGATATTGCAGGATGCAATGTGAGGGTAAACAAGGTTGTTTACTCGTTCAGGGGATGATAATACGGATTTAAGATAATGGATATCTAGCAGGATGCAGTCCAATTGGGGCGTAACTTTAGTTACGCCTTAGTTTTTTGTGTTGAATTAAATTTATTAATTTAAGACACATACTCTTAAAGTATATTAAGTTTTATATTTTATGCGGTGGAACAACCACACTTTTCAAAAACTCATTTTCCATAATTAACACACCTTGATAAGCATTTTCACCATCGCTTGAAAATTCAAATATAAATTCACTTTTAATGCCTGGCTTGCCGTTCTTTAAAAAACCAAAGCGGCGTTTTGTGCATGCAACACTCATCAACTGCACCTGCAGTTGCTCACTTTGACGTTTAGCATGAACGTTCGCCGCTTCAGCAACCTTTCGGTTAAGCCAAAATAAGTAAATTACACTACCAATAAGTATGAACGTCCATAAACTTGCCATTTAAGAGAATAACCTTCCAATTGCACGCGCGAGGGTTTCGCTACGATTTTCTTTACGTAATAAGCCTAATAAATGCGGGCGAATAGTTGGTATTGCAACTAAGTCAGCAAAAATACTTGGAAACAATTCTTCAATTTTTTGATGATGCGCGCAATTATCCATAAATACATGTAAGCGTTCAGGGTTTTCTAATTGTTTAAAACACCGCCCAGCGATTGTTAGTAACACGTCAGAGTCGTGCTTCACTGGTGAGCTTAGTACAGTATCAACTAATTGAGCGCATAACCCTTGAGCTTGACCTTTTGAAGCTGATCTTAGTGCTGCGGTTATAGCTAATGTATCGTTATTACTAATTGCGGTCTGTGTGTAATCAACAAGTAACTCACTCATTGATGTTGGTATTTCAACGTGTTCAAGCATGGCACTGAGTGGTTGTAGTACTTCAATAGGTAAATGCGCCCATGCTTTTTGCAGATTACTTAAGTTTGTATCGCTGTCTAAGCGTAGTGCAAAATCGGCAATACCCTGTAGTGCAACACTTTGCCAATTATCAAAACCAATTTTACCGCTAAAGTACAATTGTGCATGCTCGTAATACTGCGATGCAGGCTGTTTTAATAGTACTTTTACTTGGGCGTTAAATGCCGCTAATTTATTTGCGTTTGGTGTAAAAACATAAGGGTTATTATCAAGCTTTCCATCGGCTTGCTCGCCTGTAATTTCAGTGCCTAGCGCTTGAATAACCATATCAGCAAAGTGATCGCGACTAGCACTTACCAGCATACTTTGCTCATCAAGGGGGAATTTTAAAAACCATACATACGGTTCTTTACTGGCTTTAGTATCCCAAAATTGAATAGCGAGCCATGCATGACCAGCAAGTGGATAAGGGTAAGGCACTTGAGCTTGTTCAATAGCTAAAAATTGTTTTTTATCAAGCTTAGTAATGTGCCTGCCAATATCAAAAGCACGCCACTGAGTACCCGCACCATCTAAAAGCTGACCTAATGTAGCTATTTGATCACTCATTGTTTTCTCAACTGTTTTTACTGCAAAATTACATTAATTATACGTCATAGCCGCTTGTGAGGGAACAGGGTATAATTGCATTACATATATAAAAGAGGGTGGTTATGTACCAGCAAACCCAAACTTATTTAGTGCAGCTAACGGCACTTTTACAAAAACACGCGCTTTGGCAAAGTGAGCCAATAGACGCTGATGCACTGCTTTCAAATACTCCTTTTTGTCACGATACAATGGCATTTGAGCAGTGGTTACAGTTTGTATTTATTGACAAAATACAGCAATTAATAACACATAGGCAACCACTGCCGCGTAACTTTGCTATTGCCCCTATGGCGCAAATGACACTTGTGAATAAAGCCGGAAGCGATGAAATTATTGAATTACTAACAGCCCTTGATACCTTTTTAGGAGAACCAAATGAGTGAGCGTCCAGCGCCTATTGAATATGGCGAGCTGACTATTTTGTATCAAGATGAAAACTATGTGGCTATAAATAAGCCTTCAGGTTTATTAGTGCATCGCTCGTTTTTAGATAAACACGAAACCCAGTTTGCTATGCAAATGTTGCGCGACCAGCTAGGGCAACATGTATTTCCAGTACATAGGCTCGATAGACCTACGTCGGGCGTATTGCTGTTTGCATTGAACTCGGAAGCTGCTCGCGATATGAACCAGCTATTTATTGAAGGCACCATTGCTAAGCGCTATTTGGCCTTAGTGCGCGGCTTTGCGCCAGAGTCAGTATTTTTAGATAAACCGCTTAAAGAAGAACTTGATAAAATAGCCGATAAGTTTGCAGATCAAGATAAAGCACCGCAAGAAGCGCAAACCCAGTTTAATTGCTTGCACCAAGCTGCATTGCCTATTCCTATAGGTAAGTATCCAACAGTGCGTTACTCGTTAGTTGAGTGTTTTCCAAAAACCGGGCGAAAGCATCAAATTCGCAGACACTTAAAGCACTTATCACTGCCTATCATTGGTGATGTAAATCATGGTGATAACCAGCATAATCAATTTTTTAGAGAGCATTTTGAGCTAAGACGCTTAATGTTATTTGCAACAGAGCTTAGTTTTGTGCACCCTTATAGTAATGAATCAATAACAATTAAAGCGCCACTAGGTGAAGACATGCTTGAAATATGTAAGCAGCTAGGTTGGCCAGAGCAAGAAAAGGATTATTAATGGCACATATTAGTATTTTTGTAGGCAGCGTTAATGGCGGTGCAGAGCGTTTAAGCGATGAAGTTGCAGCCACAATAGAGCAAGCGGGTCATACTGCTACAGTAATTACAGAAGCATCGCTTGATGATATAAAAAATGCATCGCATATTTTAATTGTTACCTCCACAACAGGCCAAGGTGATGTACCGAGTAATTTGGCCGGATTGTACTTTGCAATGAATAGCACTTTCCCAATGCTTACCGATAAACCGTTTGGTGTAATTGCAATGGGTGACAGATGTTACGGCGATACATTTTGTGGCGCAGGGCGAAGCTTTGACGAGCTACTTCGTGATTTACAAGCAAAGCCTGTGGGCAACCGCCTAGAAATAGATGCATGTGAAGATTTTGAACCGTGGCCGGTAACCGAGCCTTGGTTAAAAGTATGGCTAGAAAAACTACCTGCTTAATCCTTTAATTTTAAAGTATTAAAAAAGGAGCGCATGCGCTCCTTTTTACTTTTAATATAGTTTTATAAATTAACTACTTCTGACATCTACTTTAAGTTTTAGCTTTTGGCCAGGTTGTAAGTATTTTTGACCGGCTAAATTATTCCACTTAATAATTTCGTTAACGCTTAGATTAAACTTAGACGCAATACGTGCAAGTGAGTCACCACGGCGTACTTTGTATGTAATAGTACGGTTGGTACTTGCCGTTGCTTGTGGTTTATTAGCTGACTTATACACAGTAAGTTTTTGATTTAGGCGCAGTACAGAGTTTTTCTTTAGCTTATTCCATTTAGCCAACTCATCCATAGTTACGTCATATTCGCGGCTAATGTCCCATAACGTGTCGCCACTTTTAACTGTGTGCGAAAGCTTTGTGCGAGTTGCTTTATTAGCAGCTAAGCGCATCTGCTTTGGTAAATGTTCGCTATTTATAGCGCCATCAGTAAGCGGGACTAATAATTCTTGGCCTACTTTAATCGTATTTGATTTGAGTTTATTAAGCGATCGGATTGCACTTGAGCTCGTTGTAAACTTTTTGGCAATTACTGATAAGCTGTCGCCTCGAGCCACAATATAACGTTGCCAGCGTAATCTGTTTTTAACATCAGTGTTTGCTAGTTTTTGGCTAAATTGCTCTGCTTTATCTACTGGCAGTAATAAAGAATGTGGGCCATTAGGATCAGTTGCCCAGCGGTTAAAACCAGGGTTTAATCTGTATAGCTCAGTAAGCGTCATATCGGCCATATCAGCAGCAAGTGCTAAATCTATTTGCGAGCCAACATCAACCACTTCAACCACTTGTGCATTAATTACTGGTTGCCATGTAACGTTAAAATCATCTGAGCGTTTTAATAAATCGGCAAGTGCTAATAACTTTGGTACGTAGGCTGTTGTTTCACTTGGTAAATCAAGAGACCAAAAATCGGTAGGTAAATGCTTTTTACGATTCTTTTTAATAGCGCGCATCAAGCGCCCTTCACCCGAGTTGTAAGCAGCAATCGCATTTAGCCAATCGCCTTCAAGGGTTTTGTGTAAATACGATAAGTAGTCAAGTGCTGCGCGAGTCGACTGCACTATGTCGCGACGACCGTCGTACCACCAGTTTTGTTTTAAATCGAATCGCTCACCGGTTGCAGGCATAAACTGCCAAATGCCCGATGCGCTGCGATTAGAATAACCAAATGGGTCAAATGCGCTTTCTACAATAGGCAGTAGTGCAATTTCGATTGGCATTTCGCGCTTTTCTACTTCTTCAACAATAAAGTGTAAGTAAGGTTCTGCACGTTTAGAAATACGATCTAAATAGGCTTGGTGGCGAGCGTAATAGTTACGTTCAGTAACAACAGGGCGGTTTTGCGGTATTTCGATAGAAAGTTGGTAGCGAATTCGCTCCCACACATCATCAAACACGGGCGCTTCTTGCTCATCAGAGTCAACTTGCTGATATTGTGCGTTTACCATCAATGCATTGTTAATGTCGTTAGGACTTGCGCCTTCGAGTTGTTGGTTTGCTTGCGTGGCAACTTGAGAGTCTGACTCTAATGTTGTCACAGTTTGACAACCACTTAGCGCTAACGCCAAGGCTACTAATAGGGGAGATTTATTCATAAATACCAATACATCGGGTAAAAAACTCGGCGAATACTACCTGTTATGAGTTAACATTGCCACTTAATGACTTTTTAAAACGCAGAAATAGAATCATCACTATATCTTAAGTTAATGATTCTAATAAAATAAATATTAAAGTATTAGTTTTTGCATTAAAAATTGTCTTTGAACTGTCTCAGACTCGCAAAGTTTCCCCAAGGTTCATTGTTTTTTGTAACCGAGATAAATTTCTCTGGCACTAACTCTATAATGGTTGGCAAATCGCTACGCATAAATGGATTTATTTTTAGCTCCTGTCCAATAGAGGTCGGTAGAGAAATTTGATTATTACTGCGTAATTCATCTACTTTTTTACTGTACTCAAGGAGTTCTGGATTGCGTGGTTCAACTGCTTCGGCAAAGGCAAGATTAGCTTGCGTGTATTCGTGCGTGCAATAAACAACACAGCTTGCAGGCAGCTCTCTTAGTTTATTAAAAGATTTCCACATTTGCTCTGGCGTGCCTTCAAATAAGCGCCCACATCCGCCGCTAAATAATGTATCGCCTGTAAAAGCAAGTTCATCATTTGTGTAACAAATATGATCAAGCGTATGCCCAGGAGTTGCTAGAATAGTAAAGTTAATATTAAGCACACTGATGCTTTGTCCATCAGTGAGTGCGTGAGTGACGCCTTTAAATGGACTATTTGCAGGGCCATAAACCGATATATCTGGATAGGCGTCAACTAATTCAGCTACGCCATCAGTGTGGTCGTAGTGATGATGCGTAATTAAAATGCCACCAAGCGTTAGTTTGTGCTCAGCTAAGTACGTTAATACGGGATGTGCTTGGCCTGGATCGACTACCCATGCTTGGTTACTGTTATCGGTAGTTAAACACCAAATGTAATTATCAGAAAAGGCTTTAATTGCTTTGACTTGCACCATGGTAAATTGCTCTATAAAGTGACACTTATCGCATAGTATAACGAGCTCAAAAAATGAAACCAGCCCTTAGTTTTCAAGAAGGACCCAAACCACTGTCGTGGCAGCAGTTTCCTCATGGGGATTATTTACGCACAGATATTGAACGTAAAATGGAGCAATGGCTTCCGCGTATGTTTGGCTATCATATGCTTAAGTTGGGTAATTTAAGTGGCGAATTAAACACAAGTATAAGTACGATTAAACACCAAGTGTGTGTTGCAGAGCCTGGGCCTTACACTGGGGTAGTTGCTGACATAGATGAATTGCCATTTTACGAGCACAGTATTGATGCTTGTATACTAAGCCACTGCTTAGAGTATCATTCAGACCCACATCACATTTTACGAGAAGCACATCGCACGCTTATTCCGGGCGGTTATATACTAGTGACTGGTTTTAATCCGTTTAGTTTGTGTGGGCTTGCACAAATGCTGCCTTTTAGTGGTCAGAAGTTACCATGGACGGGGCGCTTTTTTACCCCTGCGAGGGTTAAAGATTGGCTAAATTTATTGGGTTTTGAAATTGTAAGTGACGAACGTTTTATTTATTCATCACTGGCAAGAGGTAACAGGTTATCAAGATTTGAGTTTTGGCGGACTTTTGCAAAACAGTATTTAAAACCAATGGGCAGTGTTTATATGCTGGTGGCACGAAAAAGAGTTGCGCCACTTACGCCGATAAAACCTAAGTGGCATGCTAGGCCGCAGTTTGCACCAGTAAAAGGGGCAGGGCTTAGACAAACGTCAAAGCAACACTTTAAATCGTGCGAGCAAAAAAATAATACCAATTGCATTAAATAAGTGATCTATCATAGCGCTAAGAAAATAGCACATTAACAAGGCGAAAATTGTGACATATAGTTGTTCTATATGAATAATTTTTAACGCAGTTAGTGAGTTATTTAATGCGATAGAATGAACATGTTTTTAATATAATTGGTATAACAACTAGCTTAGAATAAATTTAAGGCTGGTAGCCTACATCTTCTAGTAAATCTTTACTGCCAGCGGCATCGCGCGCTAAATCGTCAACTATTTCGTTGTATTTATTGCCGCTATGCCCTTTAACCCACTTCCAAGTTACATTGTGCTCGCTACAGGCTTTATCTAAGCGTTTCCATAAATCGACGTTTTTAACCGGCTTTTTAGCTGATGTTAACCAGCCACGTTTTTTCCAGTTAGTGATCCACGATTCAATGCCTTGCTTAACATATTGGCTATCGGTTGTTAGGTTTACATCGCATTCTCGAGTGAGTGATTCTAGGGCTACAATAGCCGCGAGCATTTCCATTCGGTTATTCGTTGTGAGTTTATAACCTTGGCTCATTTCTTTTTCGTGACCGTTATAAATCATAAAAATACCATAACCGCCGGGGCCTGGATTACCTAAACATGAGCCATCGGTGTAAATCTCTACGGTTTTTTGCACTGTTTTACCTTGATCTTATGTACAATAAAGTGATTATAGAAAGATACCAGAATCAGGCTAAATTCGATATGGCACGTAGACAAATAGTTTTAGATACAGAAACCACCGGCATCGACCCTAAACAAGGGCACCGTATTATAGAAATTGGGTGTGTGGAGTTAGTAAATCGCCGTTTAACAGGCAATAACTTTCACGTTTATATAAACCCACAACGCCCAAGCGAAGAAGAAGCAATCGACGTTCACGGTATCACTAACGAATTTTTACGTGATAAACCGTTATTTCATCAAATTGCCCAAGAATTTTTCGACTATATTGAAGGGGCAGAGTTAGTTATTCATAACGCACCGTTCGATGTTGGCCATATGGATAATGAATTTGCATTACTTAATCAGGGCTATCCTAAAACAGAGACTTTTTGTCAAGTTCTCGACACGCTTAAAATGGCGCGTGACTTGCATCCAGGTCAAAAGAACAATCTTGATGCATTATGTCGTCGTTACGATGTAGATAACGCAAAGCGAACACTTCACGGCGCGCTACTTGATTCTGAGATTTTAGCCGATGTGTACCTTGCCATGACGGGCGGTCAAACAAAGCTAAATTTGAATCAAAACAAAGATGACGGCAGCGAGCAACAGAAAGGCGGTATAAAGCGTTTAAATAGTGATAGAGCCCCATTAGTTGTATTGCGAGCAAGCAACGCTGAGCAAAGCGCACACGAAGCACGATTAGATCTTGTAAACAAAGAAGGCGGCCAATGTATATGGCGCGCTGAATAAGGCGATTTAATGAAAACGATGTATTTTGTAACAGCGTTATGTGCCGCTAGTTTATTTACTGGCAATGCATATGGCGTAAAACAAGTAGAAGTGCTCAAGCGCGATGGGCATCAAAATGAGATCCCTTTACTTGATAATCGTTTTCGCATAGATAGCAAAATAGATGAAATAACACTGCTTTTTTTTAGAAAATCAGGTGCACCTGCTGTTATTTTAGTGCGGCCCGATGGTAGTAAGTACTTTGCTACTGACTCAGTTAAAAACCCTAACTTAGATTGGTTTGACGAACTCAGCTACGATTTAGTTACCATAAAAAAACCTATGGCAGGTCCTTGGCAAGTAATAGGCAGTATTTTGCCCGATAGCAGAATAGTTGTATTAGGCGAAATATCTCTTGAGGCAGAGCCTCTTCCTTCAATGTTGTTTAGGGGGGAGACAATAAAAATCACCGGGAAAATACTAAACGACGGTGAGCCAATTAACACAAACCTATTTAGGGATGTTGTGAGCCTTAATGTTGACTTTGTAAGTACCAACAATGAAAACTTTGCTAACTTTGGTGCAGGCATTCAAGAAGTAGCGGAATTTAAAGACGATGGACGTGGATTTGATGAGCGCCCTAAAGATGGTGTGTTTACCGGCGAGTTTACTTTAGATTTTCCTGCGGGTGAATGGACACCAGAGCTTTATGTTGCAACACCTCTGCTACAGCGTCGCATTGTGCAAAATACAATAGAAGTGCATGAGCCACCTTTTGTAACCGAAGTCGCGTTAGCAGAGCAAGACGCAGACGAGCATCTGTTAACTATAAATATAGACCCAAGTATTGTTAAGCCAGAAACAGTCATCATCCAGGGAAAAATCTACTATCCCAATAACGAAGAGCAAATGTTTACCATAGATGCTGCAGCTAAAGACTCACGTCAGCTTAGTGTTAAAAATTATGATTGGGGTAGATATAGTGTTGAACTGTCTGTTTTTGGCACTAATATTAATGGCCGTGAATTTATGGCAACGCTACCAACGTATAAATTTGAGATAGAACGACCCATAGAAGCGGTGCTCGAAATTGATCCGGCAACGATTATTACGCCAGATAAAATGATTGAGAGTGAACTAGCTGAAGAAAAAATGGCCACCTCGACAATTATTAGTTTAATTGTAGGCTGCAATACGCTCATTTTATTACTCGGATGGTTGTTAATTCGTATATTTGTTCAGAAAAAACCGATTAAATTTAAAGTGAAGCTGCCTTTTTTAAAGAAAAAGAAAACAAGCGAAGGTGATGTTGCCGACACTGAAAAAAATCAAGTCGGTAAAAATGGCTCAAAAAATGACAGATCAGGTGAAATTTTAAACCTTTCGATGACAGATGACTAAAAAACCTATAAAAAAACAAAAAAGCCCTTGACGAAATAGGGGTTGGTTCGTATTATTCACGCCGCTGTCAGGGAGACCTAAACAGCAACGAAAATATGGAGTGGTAGTTCAGTTGGTTAGAATACCGGCCTGTCACGCCGGGGGTCGCGGGTTCGAGTCCCGTCCACTCCGCCATTTTCGTAAAACTTGTAAGTAAAAGCTGGAGTGGTAGTTCAGTTGGTTAGAATACCGGCCTGTCACGCCGGGGGTCGCGGGTTCGAGTCCCGTCCACTCCGCCAACACTTACACAACGTATGGTTGTAAAACATATTCTTATTATGGAGTGGTAGTTCAGTTGGTTAGAATACCGGCCTGTCACGCCGGGGGTCGCGGGTTCGAGTCCCGTCCACTCCGCCAATAAGAAAAAATAACAGTTTAAATATGCGCTGGAGTGGTAGTTCAGTTGGTTAGAATACCGGCCTGTCACGCCGGGGGTCGCGGGTTCGAGTCCCGTCCACTCCGCCAACTATTTAAATAACGTTATATTACAAAATTTGTATGCTGGAGTGGTAGTTCAGTTGGTTAGAATACCGGCCTGTCACGCCGGGGGTCGCGGGTTCGAGTCCCGTCCACTCCGCCAACAAATTAAGTAATAACAAGTATAATGATATCTCTGCGGAGTGGTAGTTCAGTTGGTTAGAATACCGGCCTGTCACGCCGGGGGTCGCGGGTTCGAGTCCCGTCCACTCCGCCATTTGATATCATGATTAAAATTAGTAAGTGCATTACCCCATGCACATACCACTGCGGAGTGGTAGTTCAGTTGGTTAGAATACCGGCCTGTCACGCCGGGGGTCGCGGGTTCGAGTCCCGTCCACTCCGCCACTTGTTATTTCCTCAATAACAAGTTTAAAAATCCTTGATTAAATGATTTAGTAAAACATTCTTTGGCTATCAGCTATCAGCTATCAGCTATCAGCTATCAAGAGCATATGCAAGTCGTCTATTAAGCGTTTTAAATGTAGGGTTCAATCTTTGGCGAACTTATATTTTTTGCGTTTCGTTTTCG